>NZ_JBEZBW010000105.1:0-28655 GCF_040647305.1 Saccharothrix sp. NPDC042600
CGGCGGCAGCGGCACCGGCAGCGGCACCGAGCGGCAGCGGCGGCGGGCGGCGTGGGTGGCGTGGGTGGCGGCGGGTGGTGGGAGAGTTAGTTGCGGCGGGTTGTGTTGTGTCGCCGGAGTGGTGGGGTGGCCGGCCTCCGCCCCCCGGTTTCCATTGTCCCAGAGGGGTACGACAGAAAAGGGGAACGCCCCGCCGGAGGAGTGGCGGGGCGTTCGTTCGTCCTGGCGAGCGGTTACTCGTACGAGATCGCCTGGAGCACGTTCAGCCTTGCCGCCCGGATCGCCGGAAGGATGGCCGCCACCACGCCGATCAGGGCCGCGATCAGCAGGTAGCTGCCCATCTGCGCCCACGGGATGCCCAGGTCCGTGAAGCCCTCGTCCTTCAGCGCACGGACCGCCCCCACGCCCAGCGCCGTGCCCACGCCCAGGCCCAGCAACGCGCCGAAGACCGAGATCACCACCGACTCGACCGTGATCATCCGCATCACCTGCGCCCGCCGCATGCCGATCGCCCGCAGCAGGCCCAGCTCGCGCGTCCGCTCGATCACCGACAGCGCCAGCGTGTTGATCACGCCCAGCACCGCGATCAGGATCGCCAGCGCCAACAGGATCTGGATCATCAGCAACACCGTGTCCAGCTGCGACGCCTGCTGCTTCACGAACGCGCTGCGGTCCTGCACCGTGATCTCCGGGTTGTCCGCGAACAGCGGCTCGACGCGCTTCTGCACGTCCTGCACCGACGCTCCCGGCTCCACCTGCACGAACACCGTCTCCAACTGCTCCACCCGGAACTGCTTGGCCGCCCCCACCGGGAGCACGATCGCGTTCACCAGCACGTTGTTCTTCGCGTACACGAACCCGACCGTGTAGCTGCGCGCCTCGCCCTTGGTCGTCTGCACGGACACCGTGCTGCCCGGCTTCAGGTTCAGCGCCTTCGCCGACTCCTCGTCCAGCGCCAGCGTTCCCTCGGCCAGCGCGGCGAACGAGCCCTCCTTCGCGGACAGGCCGAACTGCTTCTGCATGACCGGCACGTCCGTGACCGCGATGCCGAACTGCGGCTTGCCGTCCACCAGGATCCGGTCGGCGTACCAGCCGAACGACGTGTCCACGCCGGGCGTCCGCGCCACCTCGTCCAGCCGCGCCGGCTGGAACGTCGCGTTGCCTTCGGGACCGCCGCCCTCGCCGGCCACGATCAGGTCCGACTTCACCTGGCCCTCGGCGACCTTGGTGATGCTGGTCGTCGCCGACGTCAGCACCACGCTCACGCCCGTGATCAGCGCGATGCCCACCATCAGGGCCGCCGCCGTGATGGCCGTGCGGCGCGGGTTGCGGGCGGAGTTGCGCCTGCCCAGGGTGCCGGGCATCGACCACGACAGCAGCTTGCCGATCACCGACACGACCGGGCGGCTGATCAGCGGTGTCAGCAGCGCGACCCCGACGAACGACACCAGCAGGCCGGACATGATGAACCACAGCGCGCCCTCGGCGAACCCGTACCACAGCAGGCCGGCCGCGGCGGCGGTCAACGCCGCGCCCGCGATGGTCGGCCGGGTCAGCGGCCGGTCGGGGGTGGCGGCCTCGCGCATCGCCGCGACCGGCGGGATGCGGGACGCGCGCAGCGCCGGCAGCACCGCCGCCAGCACGGTCACCACGATGCCGACCGCGAACGCCGAGATCACCGCGCTGGGCGGCACCGAGATGCCCTCCAGCCGCAGGCTGCCCCCGCCGAGCGTGCTGAAGATGTTCGCCAGCAACGCCCCCACGCCGATGCCCGCGCCCAACCCCACGACCGACGCGATCAACCCGATCACCACGGCCTCCAGCACGACCGTGCCGACCATCTGCCGCCAGCTCGCGCCCATCGCCCGCAGCAGCGCGAGTTCCCGCGTCCGCTGGGCGACGATGATGGAGAACGTGTTCAGGATGATGAAGATGCCGACGAACAGCGCGATGCCCGCGAACCCGAGCAGGATGTAGTTGAAGAACGACAGACCCTCGCCGATCTGGTCGGCGGAGTCCTTGCTCAGCTGCTCGCCCGTCTTGACCTGGTAGGCGTCGCCGAGCTTGTCCTGCACGCGCTGGCGCAGCACGTCCTCGGCGACGCCGGGGGCCGCGGCCACGGTGATCGAGCTGAACGCGCCGGGCTGGCCCAGCAGCAGCCGCTGCGCGGTGGCCTCGGTGAACGCCGTGGTCAGCTCGCCGCCCAGCGAGTCCCGGCCGCCGGGGTAGCCGAACACGCCCGACACCGTGAACGTCTTCTTGGGTTCCAGGGTGATCAGCGAGATCTGCTCGCCCACCGAGAACCCGCCGGTCTTGGCGAGGTAGGCGCTGACGGCCACCTCGTCGTCGCGCTGCGGCGCGCGACCCTCGCGGATCTGCTCCTGGCCGCCGTCGCGCCAGGCCGTGCCCAGCCGGGGCGCGCCGGAGGTGGTGATCACCTTGCCGTTCTCGCCGATGGGCCGCGCGGACCCGACGACGTCGCCGACCACCCGGCCGACGCCCTCCACGGACTTGACCTTCGCCAGGTCGTCGCCGGTCAGCGTGCCGGCCAGCGCCTGCTCCGGCTCGTCGGAGCCGACCTTGGGCTTGACCGCGACCTGCACGTCGACGTCGGAGTAGATCGTGGTGAACAGGCTCTTGAACGAGCGGTCCAGCGTGTCGGTCAGCACGAACGAGCCGGACACGAACATCACGCCCAGCACCACGGCCAGCCCCGACAGGACCAGCCGCAGCTTTCTGGACAGGACGCTCTTGAGCGTCGCCTTCAACATCGCTACACCACGACCAGTTCGTCGCCGTCGAGGTTCTTCATGGTCTCCAGCACGGCGTCCGCGGTCGGCTGGTGCAGCTCGCGCACGATGCGGCCGTCGGCGAGGAAGATGACGCGGTCGGCGTAGGACGCGGCGTTCGGGTCGTGCGTGACCATCACGACCGTCTGCCCGAACTCGCGCGCCGACCGCTGGAGGAACGCGAGGACCTCCGCGCCGGACCGGGAGTCGAGGTTGCCGGTGGGCTCGTCGGCGAAGACCACCTCCGGCCGCGACACCAGGGCGCGGGCGCACGCGACGCGCTGCTGCTGGCCGCCGGAGAGCTGGGTGGGCCGGTGGCTGAGCCGGTCGCGCAGGCCGACGGTCTCCACCACCGTGTCGAACCAGGCCCGGTCGACCTTGCGGCCCCCGATCGCCAGCGGCAGCGTGATGTTCTCCTCGGCGGTCAGCGTGGGGAGCAGGTTGAACTGCTGGAAGATGAACCCCACCTTGGTGCGCCGCAGGTCGGTGAGACCCTTGTCGCGCAAGCCGTTCACCTTCGTGTCGCCGATGAACACGTCACCGGAGTCGATGGTGTCGAGGCCCGCCAGGCAGTGCATGAGCGTCGACTTGCCCGAGCCCGAGGGCCCCATGATCGCGGTGAACCGCCCGCGCTCGAAGTCCACGCTGACCCCGCCCAACGCGGTGACCGCGGCTTCACCGGTCCCGTAGGACTTCCACACGTCCACCGCCCGCGCGGCGGACTCCGTCTTGCCCGTCACCAGATCCTCCAGTGCCCCTCATGACGGCACGCGCCGTCCTCGCACCATCGTCCACGGGCGCGGCTGAGAGCGGCTCCGGTCTCAACCCTGAACCGTCCTCAGGGAGAACCCCGGGCTCAACATCAAACCTTCGTCAACAAGTGTTGTGAGAGCGCTCTAGCCCCTTCTAGCGTTCCGGCCGTGACCAAGAACGCCACCCCCATCGGCTGACGACCCGATCATCCCACCGTTAGCACGCCGGTTCAGACACCCTTGGGAGGCAACAGGACACAGTCCGTGGCGGCGACACGCGTTCTGTCCCACATGCCGGGAAAACCGAGACAGGAGCCACTGTCGGCGTTAGGTTCTGGCACCGTCAGCCACCCTGACCGCCCGTGCACGAAGATCGTTTAGCCGACCGCTTGAGGAGCTGGTGGTGTCAACCTTCCGGGTGCGCCCCTACACCAGGACCGGCGGGCGGACGCGCTCGACGACGACACTGGCGATCGAGACGATCGTGTCGACGAACGACCGGGTGGACCGCGACGCCCTGACCTCCACAGCGGAACACCGCGCGATCAGCGACCTGTGCCGCCACCCGCACTCGGTGGCGGAAGTGGCGGCCAGGCTCCGCCTCCCACTGGGCGTGGTACGCGTCCTCCTGGCGGACATGTCCGCGATGAGCCTGATCAACGTCCACGAACAAGCAGGCGCCGAAAAAGACGGCCGCCCCACCCTGGAACTGATGGAACGAGTCCTGATGGGCCTCCGCCGCATCTAACCCCCGGCCACGCACCCCACCGGGCCACCCACGCCCCGCGCGCAGCGCGGACTTCCTCTTGGCTATCAGCCACAGGAAGGGCCTCGGTTCGTTCCCCGTACGGCCTGGGCGCAGCCCAACCGCGCTTCTCCCTTCTTGGCAACCAGCTCTTCCGGTTGCCAAGAAGGGAGAAGGGTGGTTGCCTCCGGCAGGCCGTACGGGGAACGAACCGACGCCCTTCCACCCCCCGGGGGCCTGCCGCGCGGCGAGCGCCGCTTTTAGCTCTTCGCTCTTAGCTTTTGACGCCGAGGGCTTGTGGACACTCAAGAAGCGGTAGGCAGGCGGACGAGGGTCGCGCCCTCCTTGGTGTCACGCACCATGAACTCCGAGATCTCGTGCCACTTCATCCCGACAGACCCGTTGAGCCGCACCGGATCCTTGTCCCCACCACCGGACCCGACCTGCCACGACCCCACCACCACCGTCTCGCCCCCACGCCCACGCGCCACCAGCTCACACCGCGTAGGACCCTTGGCCCCCTTGACCTCCAGCACCACCGAGGTGCCCCACGACTCGGGCACGGCACTCAACCGGGCCCACACCCCGGTGGCCGGATCGGTCCGGATGACAGTGCCGGAGACGTCGGACTTCGCGACCACACTGGGCCCCGGCACCGTCGAAGACGCCTGCCCAGCAAGGTTGTCACCGGAAGACCCGGAAGTCCCGGAGGGCCCGGACGACAGGCCGACCGTCACCACGGCGGTCAGCACGACCAGCAACACGGCCGCGGCGGCGGCCAGGAGCACCGTGTTGCGTCGTCGTCGGGCCCGGTCCTCGGACACGGAGTCCAGCATCGCGCGCACCGACCGGCCGTCCGGTCGTTCGCCCGCGGCTCCGCGCAGCATGCCGTTCGCGTCGGCTTCGTCCAGCAGGTCCGGCAGCACGGCGAAATCGCGCAGGTCCAACGCGCAGCGACGGCACTGGGCGAGGTGGTTCTCGAAGGCGTCTACCTCGTCCTCGTCGAGGATGCCGAGGACGTACGCCGCCACGTCGACGTGGTCCGGACGCGAAGTCACCGAAGTCAGCCCCGATCCTGCAACGCCCGCCGCAGGGCGCGAAGCGCGTAGTAGACCCTGGACTTCACCGTGCCCGGGGGAACCCCGAGCACCGCTGCGGCTTCCCCGACGGTCCGATCCCTCAAGTACGTTTCGAGAATAGCCTCCCGGTGCTCCTCCGTCAGTCCGTTCATCGCCTCTGCCACCACTATCGCCGCCAGGGTGCGGTCCGCTTCGTCCCGCACCGGGGCCTCGTCGGACGGCGTCAACTCCGACTCCTGCGGTCGGACGCTGCGCTTGCGGCGGTCGTCGATGACCAGCCGCCGGGCGACGGTGAACAGCCAGGAGCGGAGCAGGACGGGGTCCCGTTCCAGCTTCTCGGCGTTGCGCCACGCCCGAACCAGCGTCTCCTGCACGATGTCCTCTGCCCACTGCCGGTCACTGCCCGTCAACCGCATGGCATGCCCGAGCAGCGCGCTGCCGAACTCCTGGTAGAGCCTGCGGATCAGCTCGTCTTCCAGGCTGAGGTCCGGCCAAGCGTGTTCTCTTGGGGGTTGAGTGCTGCGTCTGTGCCGCGCCACGCCGAGCATCCAAGCGCGCCAACCGGTTCCGCGTCGAGTGTTTCGGGTGAGAAAAAGTCGCCGATCTGTTTTTGAACCGTCACCGCATCGTGTCCGTACTCCCCGGTATCCGCCTCGAAGGCACGGCCGGAACACCTCCGCCGCTGCTCCCTTCGGCGGAACCCGCCAGCAGGAGAAAGGACGAACGATGCGCGGTCGACGTTTCCGGGAGGCACTGCGCGCCGTTCCGGCCGCCGGGGCATTGTTGCTGGTCAGCGCCTGTGGCGCGACCGGCACGGGTGCCGCGGGCGGCCAGGACGGCGCGGTCGGCGCCGGCTCTGGCACGACGACTCTCCAGCAACAGCCCGAATTCAGCAAGGAGCCGCACCAGATGCTGTCGGCGACCGAGTCGAAGCAGGTGGGCTGGTTCGTCGCGGACGCCGGCGGGTTCGCCCTGTACCGGTACGACAAGGACACCGCGAAACCGCCGAAGTCCAATTGCGACGGGGAATGCGCCAAGGCCTGGCCGCCGGTGCTGGTCGGCGAGCACACCATGACGTCCGGTGTGGACCCGACGACCGTCGGCTCGGTGACCCGCGCGGACGGCAAGAAGCAGGTCACGCTCGCCGGCTGGCCCCTGTACCGGTACACGGGCGACAAAAAGGCCGGCGACATCACCGGGCAGGGCAAGGGCGGCACGTGGTTCGCCGTCACCCCCGAGGGCAAGAAAGCGCAGGCCAACGACGGGGCCGCGCCCGCGCAAGGCGACGGCTACTGAGGAAAAACCCATGTCAGGCAAGCGATTCGCGGCGCTCGTGCTGGCCGCGCAGCTCCTGCTCGCCCCGGCGCTGACCGGCACGGCGACCGCCGACGACCCGGCCGCCCCGGGCGCGATCACGCAGACCCCGCTGGGACCGATCACCGAGCTGGACAAGGAACTGCTGGTCAAGGTGCGCCTGGCGGGCCTGTGGGAGATGCCCATGGGCGACGAGGCGCAGACCCGCGCGGGCAGCCAGCGGGTCAGGGAAGTCGGCGCGCAGCTCATGAGCGACCACACGTTCCTCGACGAGCGCGTGGTGCGGTTGGCCGGGCAGATGGGCGTGCCGATCCCCGACGAGGCCAACGCCGACCAGCAGTCCTGGATGGCCGAGATGCGCTCGCGCACCGGCGCGGCGTTCGACGAGTCGTTCGCCAACCGGCTGCGCGCGGCGCACGGCGCGATCTTCCCGGTCGTGTCCACCGTCCGCGCGAACACCCGCAACGAGGCCATCCGGCAGTTCGCCCAGATCTGCAACCAGGTCGTCCTCAAGCACATGACCCTGTTGGAGAGCACCAACATGGTCACCGAGATGGGGCTGTCCAAACCGGTGCCCGCCGGTGGCGCGGCCCCCGTGCGGGGGGCGGTGGACGCCGACCCGCAGCGCGCCGCGCAGGTCGGCGCGACCGGCCCCGATCCCGTGACCGTCCTGTTGATCTGCCTGGTGGGCGCGGTGGTGACCATCGCGATCCTGCGCCTGCTGCGGCCCAGGGCCGACGTGAAGTGAAAGGAGGTCCACACCGAGCACTCCCATCGCGGAAGAAGTACACACCCCTCACCCCCGCCCGGGGCGGTCGTGACCACTCCTGCGCGGCCGTTCCCGGGCGGGCCGCCGCAACCCTCCTCCCGCCAACCCGGAGGTCGACAAGTGTTCTCCCAGGTCCCGCTGCTGGTCGCGCAGGCGGCCGGCGGCGACCACGACGCCGGGGTGCGCCACGTCGCGCAGATCTCGGCTCGCCTGGCCTACGCGTTCATGTGCGCGACCCTGTGCTGGGGCGTCCTGATCGCGACCGGCTGGGCCAACAAGCTCACCGGCAGACAGGGGCTGCGCAACAGCCACATGGTGCTCGCCACCGCGGCCCTGTCCTTCGGTTGCCTGCACGCCTTCGCGTTCACCCTGCTCAGGATCGCCCCGTTCAGCTTCGTCGGGATCGCCGTGCCGCTGGTCGGCGGCGGGCTGTTCCGGCACGCGCTGGGCATCGTCGCGCTGGAGGTCATGCTGGTCATCGCGTTCACCGCGGGCCTGCGCAAGAAGATCTACTACCGCAAGTGGTTGCGGCTGCACCAGCTCGCGTACCTGGCCGTCGGCCTGGGCGTGGTGCACTCGTGGTTGGGCGCGATCGCCAACGGCAACCTCGCCGTGCTGTGGCTGGCCGGCCTGACCATCCTGATCCCCACGGTCACCATCGCCCTGGCCCGCTTCCTGCCGCCGCACGTGCTGGTGCGGCTGGGCATGCTGGAGCCGGAGCCGGGGTTCGAGCCCGAGCCGGACGGCGCGGGCGGCAGCGCGCTGGACATCAGCGTGGACAACGAGCGCTGCCACCGCTACGGCATCTGCCAGGCCGAGGCGCCGGGCCTGTTCCAACTCGTCGACGACGAACGGCTGCGCTACGAGCGCCGGCCGCCACCCGAGCTGTTCGCGAAGGCGCGGGCCGCCGCGCGCGCGTGCCCCATGCGCGCCATCGAACTGCGGGAGCGTGTCAGGTGAGCACCCACGTCCGGGGCGGTGCCCGGTGAAGAACGAGGAACGCGTCGTCATCGCGGGCGGCGGGCTGGCCGGGTTGCGGGCCGGGGAACGGTTGCGCGAGCTGGGGTTCCAGGGCGAGATCGTGATCGTCAGCGCGGAGCGCCACCTGCCCTACCACCGGCCGGCGCTGTCCAAGGAGGCCATCAACGGCGAGCTGCACGCCTCCGACCTGCGCCTGACCATCAGCCGCGAGCTCAACGCGATCTGGCGGCTGGGCACCGCGGCCACCCACCTGGAGACCGACCGGCGCGTGGTCGGCCTGCCCGGCGGCGAGGAGCTGCGCTACGACGGCCTGATCATCGCCACCGGCGTCGAACCGCGGCACCTGCAGGGCGCGCCGCGCCAGGACCCGCGCATCCACGTGCTGCGCACGGTGGACGACGCGGTCGCCATCAAGCAGGCCATCAACTCCACGCAGGGGCTGGTGGTGGTGATCGGCGGCGGTCTCATCGGCTGCGAGATGACCGCGTCGGTGAAGATGATGGGCCGGGACGTGGCCATCGTGAGCCGGTCGAGCACGCTGCTGGGCAGCGCGGTCGGCAAGAACATCGCGGACACCGTCACCGAGGCGCACCGGGCGCGCGGCGTGCGGATGGCGATGGGCGTGAAGATCCGGCACTGGATGCCGCAGGCGGGCGGGGTGGCCATCCACCTGTCCGACGGCCAGGTGTTCGTCGCGGCGGTCGTGGTGATCGCCGTGGGCGCGTCGCCGTCGGTGGCCTGGCTGCGCGGGTCCGGGCTGGTGCTGGAGGACGGGGTGCTGTGCGACCCCACGTGCCACGTGGTCGGGGCGTCCGACGTGGTGGCCGCGGGCGATGTCGCGCGCTGGCCCAACCTCCGGTTCGGAGGCCAACCGCGTCGGGTCGAGCACTGGCTCAACGCGGTGGAGATGGGGCGGGCGGCCGCGGAGAACCTGTTGGCGGGCAGGGAGGGATCGCGGCCGTTCACCCCCGTTCCCCGGTTCTGGACCGAGCAGTACGGGATGCGCATCCAGGGGTCGGGGCTGCCGTCGATGGGCAAGGACACCACGACGCTGGCCGGGTCGAAGAAGGACCACCGGACGATCACCGGGTTCGTGGACGGCGGGCGGCTGGTGGGCATGGTCGGGCTGGACGCGCCGACGGCGATGATCAAGCTGTCGATGGAGCTGTGGCGGCAGAACCGGGTGCCCGAGGCGGACCGCGCCCGCCGGGTCCCGCAGCACCTCGCACCCCCGGAACGCCTGGCCGACGCGCAACACCCCGAGCCGCAACGCCCTGAGCCGCAACGCCCCGAGCAGCAACGGCCGGCCGCGCCCGACCCGGGCTTCGCCGCCGCACAGGCCTCCGGCTACGGCCGACCCGTGCCACCCGACCCGCAGTTCGCCGGCCCGAACGGCTCGGGCTACGGCCACCCGGTCGAGCAGCCCCGGCGGCCCACCCGGTCCGAGCAGAGCGGCCGGCACGAGGTGCCGGACTACGAGTTCCCCCGCCAGCAGCAGGACTCGCAGCCGCTGCCCATCCCGCCGCACGCCCCCGTCGTGCGGTCCCGGGCGCACCCCCGGCCCCTCGCCCGCACCGGACCGAGGGCAAGACCCCGGTGAGCTGTTACCTCATCGCCGTGTCCCCGTAACCCACGCCACCAAGCATTCGGACCCATGAACCGAACCACCGTCGTCGGCATCCCCGCCCGCGACGAGGAGCGCACGGTCGGCGCGGTGGCCCGGGCCGCCGACGCCGGCCTGCACCTCGCCTTCCCCCGCGGGACCAACGTCGTCGTGCTCGCCGAGAACGGCAGCACCGACGACACGGTGCGGCGGTTCGCCGAGGCGCCGCTGCGCGCCCGCAAGGTCGTGGCCAGCTCCCCCGGCGCGGGCACCGGCAAGGGCACCAACGTGTTCGCGATCATCGACCGGGCGCTGGAGCTGGACGCCGACCGCGTGTTGCTGCTCGACGCGGACGTCCGGTCCACCGAACCGGAGTGGGTCGGGCGGCTGGCGGGCGCGGTGGACGGCGACGAGCCCGCGCTGGCCGTGCCGTCCTACCGGCGCGACCGGTTCGAGGCCAACACCACCAACCACCTGGCCAGCCCGCTGCTCGCGGCGGTGTACGGGGTGCACGTCGAGCAGCCCATCGGCGGCGAGTTCGCGTTCAACCGGGCGTTCCTGGAGCGGGCCGCGACCTGGTCCCGGCCGGACAGCGCCTACCTGTACGGCATCGACGTGTGGCTGACCGCGAACGCGTTGCGCGAGCACGTGCGGGTGGTGGAGGTGCCGTTGGGGCGCAAGCTGCACAACTCACCGTTCCCGAAGATCCTGCGGCTGCCGCAGCAGGTGCTGGACTCGCTGTTCCACGTCGTGCTGACCACCGACCGGGTGCGTCCGCCCGGCGCGGGCGTCCCCCGGGCGCGGGCGGCGGTGGACGGCGCGGCGGTGCGGCAGGACCCGGCCGTGGTGGCGCGGGTGTCGGCGGCGGTGGGCCGCTACCTGGACGTGCACCTGCCCGACGTGCGGACGTTGTTCCCGGCGGCCGGGGAGGTCGGGCCCGCGCCGTGGGGCCTGCGGGTGACCGCCGAGGACTGGCCGCACGTGCTGGCCGACGCGGTGGCGGCGGTCGCCGGCGGCCGGTTCGAGGCGGCGCGCGACCACCTGGTGGCGCTCTACGTCAACCGCGTGCTGACGTTCTGGGAGGAGATCGACGGGCTCTCGGGCGCGGAGGTGGACCGGTTGCTGGACCGGCAGGCCGCGCGGACCGTCGCCGCCGTGCAGGCCCGGCGGGTGGAGCTGGGCGGCGCGGCCGGGCCGCGGGAGTTCGACGTGCGGCACTGGGCGGGGTTCGACGACGAGGCGCCCGTGCCGGCGTGAAGTAACGACCGGGCGGTCGTGAGCGCTGTTCAGGTCATGAGATCGACGCGGGAGAAGTCGCTGGTCGCGTTGGCCGTCGTGTTCCTGGCGGTGGCCGCGTTCAACGCCGTCTTCGCCCTGTTCGACCACGTGGCGTGGCGCAGCGTGACGGCGGGCGCGTGCGCGGTCGCCTCCGCCGGGCTGCTGTTCGCCGCCCTGACCGAGCACCGCCGCTGACAGCTGTTCACACACTGTTGGGCAGGTGTGAAATCTTCGGACATTCGGGACAGATTGACGCCCGATCGCGGTCTCCGCCAGGCTCCGAGGTCCGTCCCCTCGCAGTCTGGAGGTCCCTGTGCTCCGACGCTTCGGTTCGATCGTCACCGCGTTGTCACTCGTTCTGGTAGGCCTCGTGTTCGGCTCCGCACCGGCGCAGGCCGACGGTTGCTACACCTGGACCCGCACCCTCTCCGAGGGCGCGACCGGCGCGGACGTGCGCCAACTCCAGATCCGCCTGTCCGGTTACCCCGGCTACGGCGGCGTCCTCGCCCTCGACAGCTCCTTCGGTCCGGCCACCCGCTCCGCCCTGGTCCGCTTCCAGCAGGCCTACGGGCTGGCCGCCGACGGCGTCGCGGGCAGCGCCACCTACAACAAGCTCTACGCCCTGCAGGACGACGACTGCACCCCGGTCAACTTCACCTACGCCGAGCTGAACCGCTGCAACTCCGACTGGTCGGGCGGCAAGGTCTCGGCGGCCACCGCGAAGTTCAACGCCCTGGTGTCGATGTGGAAGCTGCAAGCCATGCGGCACGCGTTGGGCGACCAACCGATCACGGTCACCAGCGGGTTCCGCAGCATCGCGTGCAACAACGCCGTCGGCGGGGCGTCGGACTCCCGGCACCTCTACGGCGACGCCGTGGACCTCGGCGCGGGACCGCACTCGCTGTGCCGCCTGGCCCAGCAGGCCCGCAACCACGGGTTCAACGGCATCCTCGGGCCCGGCTACCCCGGTCACGGCGACCACACCCACGTCGACCACCGGTCCAGTCGGTTCTGGTCGGCCTCGCAGTGCGGGATCTGACGACCGTGTGAGTTCCGCGTTTCCGGATACCCTGGGCGTGTGATCTTCCTCGGCGTCATGCTCGCCGCGATCGGGGTGTCCACCCTGGTGTGGCGCGATGCCGACCTGTTCGGGCTGCCCCCGGCCGCGGTCGGCATCGCGCTGCTCGTCCTGTCCGCCGCGTCCCTGGCCTACGGCGTGGTCCGCCGCCGGCGCCGGTGGACGGTGGGCGGCGAACCCGCACCGGTCGGCTCGATCGTCGACCGCGCCAAGGCCCTGCCCCGGCTGCTCAAGCGGCGCAAGGAGTACGGCCTGCCCGGCAGCCGCCTGGCCCAGTGGGGCTTCGCCCTGGTCTACCTGGTCTCCCCCATCGACATCCTGCCGGAGCTGCTGCCCGTGGTCGGCATCACCGACGACGCGGGCGTGGCGGTGTGGCTGCTCACCAGCCTGTCCACCGCCGCCGGCCAGTACCTCAACTGGGAGCGCTCAAAACAGCGCCAGCGCGAGCCCTAGGGCCGCCAGCACGTTCACGCCGGTCGCCGCCGCGAACACGCCCACCGGCCGCCACCCGGCCTGCTTGAGCGCGCTCACCCGGAACTCCAGGCCGATGCTGACGAACGCCAGGACGAGGAACCACGTCCGCAGGTCGTTCACCACGCCGATCGCCGCCTTGCCCGACGGCACGGCCGCCAGGTAGGCGGTCGCGATGATCGAGGTGGCCAGGAACCCCAGGACGAACTTGGGGAACCGGTCCCACAGCTGCCGCCCCGCCGACACGCCGACCGGCTTGCGCTCGACCTTCAGCGCGAAGTAGGCGGTCAGCGCGACCGCGACGACGCCGAGCAGCGCGTTCTGGGTGACCTTCACGATCGTGGCGACCTGCAGGGACTCCTCCCCCGCCAGCGTGCCCGCCGCCGTCACCGCCGCCGTCGTGTCGATGTTGCCGCCGATCCACGCGCCGGTCGTGGCCGGGTCCAGGCCCAGCGCGGTGGCCGCCGCCGGCAGCACGAAGATCGACGGCAGCGCGAACACGATCACCAGGCTCGCGCTGTAGGCGAGCTGCTCGCGCCTGGCCTGCACCGCGCCCGCCGCCGCGATGGCCGCGCTGACGCCGCAGATCGCCACCGCCGCCGACAGTAGCGCGCGCAGCTTGTCGTCCAGCCCGAGCCGCCCGCCCAGCCACCAGGCGAACCCGAACACCACGCTGATCAGCACCACCGACTGCGCGATCGCCGGGCCGGCGTTGGACACGATCACCGACAGGTTGATCGACGCGCCGAGCAGCACCAGGCCGGTCTTGATGAAGAACTCCGTGCGGAAACCGCCGGCGAGCCGGTCGCGCAGCCCGGTCGCGGACAGCACCGCGTTGCCCAGGAGCCCGAGCAGGATCGCGTAGATCGGGAACTCGATCGAGGCCCCGACGCCCGCGAGCGCCGTGCCCTTGGTGGCCTTGGGCACTTCCGCCGACAGGTACCGCGCGACCCAGGACAGCGCCAGCACCACCAGGACGCCCGAAGCGGCGTGCAGCAACGGCTTCCGGGTTTGTTCCGACGTGGTCATCAGGGCACCAGCCCCGGGGTGATCACGCCGGTGAGGGCCAGCGCGAACAGCGCCAGTCCCACGATCACGGCCAGCCAGTCCTCGTTCGGCGCCCTGCGGCGCGGTTCCTCGGCCATCGCTCACACTCCGGGAAAGCGGGGAGCTTCGAACGCTAGCGAGGGCAAGGGGAAGCGTCACCGGCTCCCAGGATGTGGGAGCCGGCGCACGTCGGCGAGGAGGGTGGTGACGGCGTCCATGATGCGGGCGGTGGCCTCGTCCAGGACGGTCTTGCCCAGGCGCTGGTCGTAGAGGTCGGACAGGTCTACCGGCGGGCCGGCGACGACGTGCACCTTCGTCCACGGGCGGGGCAGGAAGCGGCCCGGCGGGAGCAGTCGGCGGGTGCCCCACTGCGCCACCGGGACGACGGGGGTGCGGGTCTGCAGGGCCAGGCGGGCGACGCCGTTCTTGCCCTTCATCGGCCAGCCGTCGGGGTCGTCGCTGAAGGTGCCCTCGGGGTAGACGATCACGCACTGGTCGTCGGCGAGGGAGGCGCGGGCGGTGTCCAGCGCGCGGCTCGCCTGGACGGTGCCGCGGTCCACGGGGATGTGCCGGCCGCCGGACATCACCCATCCGATGACGGGGGCCTTCCACAGGCTGGCCTTGGCGAAGTACCGCGGCACCCGGCCGGAGGCGAGCGCGAACGCGGTCAGCGTGACGGGGTCGGCGAAGGAGAGGTGGTTGGACGCGAGCAGCACCGGCCCGCGCCGGGGCACGTTGTGCCGCCCCACCATCCGCATCCGCACGAAGAAGACGACGAACGGCCACAACACGTCGATGGCCACCGAATACCAGAACCCCCGCCCACGCCGGGGCAACCGGGGGGTCAACGCCACCATCTGCGAAAAGCTCACCCACCCATCTTCACCTGCTCGTGCCGGACCCAGGTTCGGCGGGGTGCCGGGTCGGCGTGGGTGGGGTGGCGGGTGCGGCCGTTATCCATCAGTGGGCGGCGCGGGGCGGGGCTCGGCGGCTCAGCTCGGGCAGCCCGGGACCGACCGTCGAGGGCAGGCCGCCAACCCCACCAACCGCCACCCGGCCGACCGGACCAACGCAACCCGCCGAACCGCGTGGGGCGCGGGTGATCGCTGTTCGGCTAGGGTCCCATGCCGTGACTGGGCTCAGCGGCGCGGACCGCATCACGGTGCTGCTCGTCGAGGACGACGAGGGCGACGCCGTGCTGGTCGAGGCGCTGTTGGAGGAGGTCGGCGCGGACGTCGAGCTGCACCACGTGCGCACGCTGCGGGAAGCGACCCGGCTGCTGGCCAAGGTGGACTGCGTCCTGCTCGACCTCGGCCTCCCCGACACCACCGGCCTCGACGGCCTCACCCGGCTGCTCTCGGTGTCCTCCCCACCCGCCGTCATCGTCCTCACCGGACTCAACGACGAGCTCCAGGGCGAACGCGCGGTCGCCGCCGGCGCCGAGGACTACTTGGTCAAGGGCCAGGTGGACGGCCCGCTGCTGCTGCGCGGCATCCGGTACGCGGTCGGCCGCAAGCGCGCCGAGGAGACCCAGCGGCAGTTGCGCGACGAGCAGTTGCACGCCGCCGAGAAGACCCGGTTGGAACGCGGCCTGCTGCCCACCCCGATCCTGCACGGCCCGGACCTGGGCGTGGAGGTCCGCTACCGGCCCGGCGGCAGCCGGATGCTGCTCGGCGGCGACTTCTTCGACGTCGTCCGCACCCGCGACGGCACGCTCCAGGTCCTGATCGGCGACGTCTGCGGCCACGGCCCGGACGAGGCCGCGCTGGGCGTGCTGCTGCGCATCGCGTGGCGGGCGCTGGTGCTGGCCGACCAGGAGCCGTCGCGGGCGCTGCGCACGATGCACGAGATCCTGGAGCACGAGAGACACCAGCCGGGCCTGTTCACCACCGTGTGCATGGTGTCCATCGCCCCGGACCGCAAGTGGGCCCGCATCTACCTGGCCGGGCACCCCGAGCCGATGCTGCTGGTCGGCGACCGGGTCACCGAGCTGCCCCGCGACCGCGCCGGCCTGCCGCTGGGCGTGCTGCCGGACAGCACGTGGAGCGGCCTGGACGTGCCGCTGCCGCCCGGCTGGTCGCTGCTGCTCTACACCGACGGCCTGGTCGAGGGCCGGGTCAAGGGCGACCCCGAGCGGCTGGGTTCGGAGCGCCTGATCGGGCTGATCGACGACATCACCCGCGAACGCCCGGACTGGGCGCGCGACCCCGCCGGGCTGCTGGACTCGCTGATCTCCCGGGTCAAGGAGCTCAACGGCGGCGAGCTGGACGACGACATGGCCGTACTGCTGATCTCGGACCAGGGCTGATGGACTACCGCACCCGCTGGCCGGCGAGCCGGCTGCTCGTGGCCGCCGTGGCCATCCTGATCATCGTCTGCGCGAGCGCGATCGGCGGCGTGGCCGTCGCGCTGATGGGCCTGACCGACGCGCGGACCGTCCTGCTGGACCAGGTCGGGCCGGCCCGGCGCGCGGTGCAGGAGGTCGACGGCGCGCTGGTCGACCAGGAGAGTTCCGTCCGCGGCTTCGCGCTCACCGCCAAGGAGGAGTTCCTCGACGGCTACCGCGCCGGGCAGAGGATCGAGACCGACTCGCTGGCCGAGGCCCGGCGGCTGCTCACGGAGGTCCGCCCGGACCTGGTCGCGCGGGTCGACGCCATCACCCGGCTGACCGCGAACTGGCGCGCCGAGTACGCCGAGCGGATCGTCGCCCAGATCCGCGCCGCCGACAGCCCGCAGGTCGACGTGGCCGGCACCGAGCGCGGCAAGGAGGTGTTCGACAACCTGCGCGGCGCGGTCTCGGCGCTGGAGGCCGAGCTCGCCGGTGACGCGGCCCGCGCCCGGGTGGACCTCGACGCCGTCGCCGACCAGGTGTTGTTCCTGGTCATCGGCCTGGGCGTGCTGCTGGTGGTGATCATCACGGCGGTGGCGGTGGTGCTGTACCGGATCCTGATCCGGCCGCTGTCGGTGCTGGCGGGCCAGGTGCGCGAGGTGTCCTCGGGCGACTTCGAGCACGTCGTGGAGACCGGCGGGCCGCGCGAGACGGTGATGCTCGGCGAGGACGTCGACGCCATGCGCACCCGCATCCTGCGCGACCTGGAGGACCTGCGGCGGTCCAACTCCGAGCTGGAGCAGTTCGCCTACGTCGCCTCGCACGACCTCCAGGAGCCGCTGCGCAAGGTCGCGAGCTTCTGCCAGCTGCTGGAACGCCGCTACTCGGGCCAGCTGGACGAGCGCGGCGAGCAGTACCTGCGGTTCGCGGTGGACGGCGCCAAGCGGATGCAGGTGCTGATCAACGACCTGCTGGCGTTCTCCCGGGTCGGCCGGCTCACCCGCGAGCACACCCTGGTCGACCTGAACGAGACCCTCGCGCAGGTCATGGACAGCTACTCCGAGGTCATCGAGCGCACCGGCGCGACGATCGAGGCCGCGGAGCTGCCGACCGTGCGCGGCGAGGCGTCGCTGCTCGGCGGCGTGTTCGGCAACCTGGTCAGCAACGCGTTGAAGTTCCACGGCGAGGACCCGCCGGTGGTGCGCGTCGGGGTGGAGCGCACCGACGACCACTGGACCTTCACGGTGAGCGACAACGGCATCGGCATCGACGCCGAGTACGCTGAACGGATCTTCGTGATCTTCCAGCGCCTGCACCACAAGGACGACTACCCGGGCACCGGCATCGGCCTCGCGATGTGCCGGAAGATCATCGAGTACCACGGCGGCACCATCTGGTTGGACACCGGTGGCGGCACCGGCACGACGTTCAAGTTCACCCTGCCGGCAGTAGAGGACACCGAGGAATCCGATGAATGACTCCCTGAACGTGGTCGACGTGCTGCTGGTGGAGGACGACCCCGGCGACGCCCTGATGACGCAGGAGGCGTTCGAGCACCACAAGATCCGCAACCAGCTGCACGTGGTGCGCGACGGCGTGGAGGCCCTGGAGTTCCTGCGCCGCGAGGGCCAGTACGCCGACGCGCCCCGGCCGGGGCTGATCCTGCTGGACCTCAACCTGCCGAAGATGGACGGCCGGGAGGTGTTGGCGCAGGTCAAGGCGGACGAGTCGCTGCGCACGATCCCGGTGGTGGTGCTGACGACGTCGGAGGCGGAGGAGGACATCCTGCGCTCCTACAACCTGCACGCCAACGCGTACGTGACCAAGCCGGTGGACTTCGACCGGTTCATCGAGGTCGTGCGGCAGATCGACGACTTCTTCGTGACCGTGGTGAAGCTGCCCCGCTGACCGGTTCCGACGCCTCCGGCAGCTCCACGCCCGGAATTGTCGGTGCTCGCGCGTACGGTCTCCTCGAAGATCGAGAACCAGTTCGAGGAGGCGAAGATGTCCACCGTGACCTCGGCCGATGGCACGACCATCGGCTACACCCGCACCGGCTCCGGCCCGCCGGTCGTGCTGGTGGACGCGGCGAGCTGCTTCCGCGGCAACGGCCCGATGGACGCCCTGGCCGAGGCGCTGGCCCCGGACTTCACCGTCTTCACCTACGACCGGCGCGGACGCGGCGAGAGCACCGACACACCGCCCTACACGATCGGGCGCGAGGTGGACGACCTGCGGGCGGTCATCGACGCGGCCGGCGGGGCGGCGGGCGTCCACGGGTTCTCGTCCGGGGCGGTGCTGGCGCTGCACGCCGCCGCGGCGGGTGCGCCGATCACCCGGTTGAGCCTGTTGGAGCCGCCGCTGGCCGACGACCCGGTGCCGGAGGTCGAACTCGTCGCCGAGCTGGAGCAGTTGGTGCGGGAGGGCCGCCGGGGTGACGCCGTGCTGCGGTTCAACCAGGCTATCGGGGTGCCCGAGGAGTTCGTGGCGGGCCTGCGGCGGTCGCCCGCGTGGGCCGCGCTGGAGGAGCTCGCGCACACGCTGGTCTACGACCTGGCGATCACGGGCGCAGCGCCGGACCTGACAGCCGTGCGGGTGCCGGCGCTCGTGGTGGACAGCGAGCGGTCCGACCCGCGCCTGCGCGAGTGGTCCGACGGCGTGGCCCGGCGCCTGCCCGACGCCACCCGCGTCACGCTGCCCGGCGAGTGGCACGGCGTGGGACCGGACGTCCTCACCCCGGTCCTCGCGGCCCACTTCGGTCAGCCGGCGGCGTAGACGTCCACCCCGTCCACCGCCTCGACCCGGACCAGGCCGCGGCGCGCCAGGACGTCCAGGTGGGCGGCGGTCTCGCCGGTGGCCAGCACGCGGTTGAACAGGTCCAGCTCGTCGAACCGCCGGTCGCGCCGGGTCCAGCCCAGCTTGCGGGCCGTCTCGAACGCCGTGCCGGTGCCCGAGCGGACGGCGGCCAGGGTCGCGTCCAGCCGCTGCTCGTGGTGCGCCAGCAGTTCGTCCACGCGGGCGTGGCTGGAGTCGGTCACCGGGCCGTGCGCGGGCAGCAGCCGCAGGTCGGGGTAGGAGCGGACGAGCCGCAGGGAGTCGAGGTAGTCGCCCAGCGGCAGTTCGGGGCGGGCCGGTTCGAACCCGATGGAGGGGGTGATGTGCGGCAGCACGTGGTCGCCGGCGAACAGCAGTGACGACTCGACGTCCACGAACACGACGTGCCCGCGCGTGTGGCCGGGCGTCGGCAGCACGCGCAGGACCCGCTTGTCCAGCCCGAGGTCGGTCTCGGTGAGCCACTCGTCGGGCTCCTCGTAGTCGCGCAGCTCGGCCTCGCCGACCGCCTCGACCGCCTTGCGCCACCGGTCGGCCAGCTCGCCGCCGCCCCAGCGCAGGAGGTCGCCGAGCTGCCCGTCGCGGGTGCGGCTGATGATCCGGCGCATGGACGGCTGCTCCCCCAGCCCCAGCGCGACGCGCGTCCCGAACCGCCGCCGCAACGCCACGGCCAGGGTGTAGTGGTCGCGGTGCAGGTGGGTGACCAGGAACCGCCGGATGTCGGCGAAGTCCCGCCCGAGCGCGCCCAACGCGCTCTCCAGCGCCCGTTCGCCCTCCGCGAGCGCCCACCCGGCGTCGACGAGCACGAGCCCGTCGCCGTCCTCGATCGCGTAGACGTTCACGGTGTGCAGGCCGTCGTTGGGCAGCGGCAGCGGGATCCGGTGCACACCGGGCGCGACCTCGAAGACTCCGGGCTCGGTCCACTCCATCCCCGGATACTACTTGCCGGTAACCTCCGGCGGACGCGGGTGCTACTCCGTGACGACGTCCGCGAGTTCCGGGTGCTTCTCCAGGTAGCCGCGCACGAACGGGCACTGGGGAACGACCTTGAGCCCGCGCTCGCGCACGTCGGCCAGCGCCTGCTTCACCAGCGCGCCGGCCAGCCCCTTGCCCTCGACCGCGACCTCGGTGTGGGTGAACACGATCCGGCCGGGCTTGAGGACGTACTCGGCGAACCCGCCGAGCCGACCGTCCAGGTGCACTTCGAACCGGGACAGCTCGGGGTTGTCGGACACGGTGACGACATCATGATCGAGGCTCACGACGCCCACCGTAACCGCGCGGTGCAAGATTGCGCGATGGACGTCTACCTGCTGATCCTGGGCGACCACCTGCCGGACCCGAGCACGGGGCGGGTGGTGAGCGAGGCGCAACGGTTGCGCGCGATCGTCGAGCAGGCCGTGGTGGCCGAGGAGGCGGGGTTCACCGGCGTCGCGATCGGCGAGCACCACTTCACCCGCTACATCGTCTCCGCGCCGGAGCTGCTGCTGGCCACCATCGCCGAGCGGACCTCGCGCCTGCGCCTGTCCACCGGCGTGACCCTGCTGGCCCACCACGACCCGGTCCGGGTGGCCGAGGAGCTGGCGACCCTGGACGTCCTGTCCGGCGGTCGCGCGGAGATGATCGTCGCGCGCGGGGTGTCCCAGCGGACCGACGCGGCCTTCGGCGTGCAGGACGACCTACGCGCCCGTTTCGACGAGAACCTGCGCCTCCTGCTGCGCCTGCTGGAAGAGCCACACGTGACCTGGAACGGCCGCTTCCGCAGCCCCCTGGTGGACGTGACCACGACGCCAAGGCCCCTCCAGCGACCCCGCCCGCTGGTGTGGATCGGCAGCGGATCGGCCGTGTCCGCGGACCTGGCGGTGGAACTGGAACTCCCCCTGATGCTCCCCAGCACCCTGCGCGACCCCAGCACGCACCGCGCCGTGGTCGAACGCTACCGAGCCGCGATGGGCACCCGAACCGCGATGAGCAACCGAACGGCGACGAGCAACCGAACGGCGATGAGCACCCGAACCGCGCGCGGCAGCGGCCAAGCGGCGATCGGCGGTGGGCGGGTCGCGTTGCCCAGTCACGTGTTCGTCGCCCCGTCGGCCGCCCGCGCCCGCGAGGTGTGGCGTCCGCACCTCGCGGCCTACGCGCACTTCGCCGACCCGTGGCGTGGTGACGGCGACGTGGACGTGGACGTGCTCATGGACGGCGCGGCGGTGTGCGGCGACCCGGCCGAGGTGACCGAGCGCCTCAACGACCTGGGCCGCCTGCTGGGCCTGGACGCCCACCTGGTCATGGTGGACATCGGCGGGCTGCCGCACGGGGCGGTCCTGGACACGATCCGGCTGTTCGGCGCGGAAGTCCTGCCGAACCTGAAGGCCCCGACCACCGCGCCCGAGTGACCGAACCCGGGTGACCGATCCCAGGTGACCGATCCCAGGTGACCGATCCCGGGTGACCGATCCCGGGTGACCGGGGCCGGGTGACCGGGGCCGGGTGACCGGGGCCGGGTGACCGGGGCCGGGTGACTGACAGAGGTCCGCCCGCCCGCCCTCCTCATCTACGGGACGCGTGAGTCGGTGGTTGGTCGCGGATCCTGCATGTCACACGATTGGGTGAGACCACGAAACCGCCCCCCCTGCCTGCGTGAACGGGTGGCGCGCCGCCCGTCGGGAACGGCGCGCCAGCCCAACCGGCTGTCAGTGGAGGGCGGCCAGGGCGGCGAGTCTGGTGGCCGCCGGGTCGCCGCGGCGCACCACCACCAGTTCGCGCGTGGCCCGGGTCAGGGCCACGTACCGCTCGGCCGGCGACATGCGTTCCGGCTCCACGACCACCACCACGTCGAACTCCAACCCCTTGGCCGCGCGCGGCGTGAGCGGGCCGTCCGGTGAGATCACCGCGAACGTCCCCGACTCGCCCCGCAACCGCGACACCACCGACAGGTCCGACACGACCATCTCCACCGGCTTCGATCCCCGGCGCACCGACCGCGGCGGCTCGGCCGACGCGTCCACCTCCGCCAGCGCCGCCGCCGCGTAGGACATGATCTCCGCGGGCGTCCGGTAGTTCACGGTCAACCGCCGGTACGCCCACCGCTCCCGCACGTACGGCGCCAGCACCGCCTCCCACGACCGCACCCCGGCCTCCGCCTGCCGCTGCGCGAGGTCGCCGACGACGGTCATGGAACGGTTGGGACACCGCCGCATCAGCACCCGCCAGTCCATTTCGGACAGTTCCTGCGCCTCGTCCACCACCACGTGCCCGTAGGTCCACTCCCGGTCCGCGGAGGCCCGCTCGGCCACGGTCCGGTGGTCGACGACGGCGTGCCGGTCGGCCAGCCACTCGGAGTCCAGCAGGTCGGTCACGCGCAGCTCGTCGTCGGTGTCGTAGTACCCCTCCATGTCCAGCACCTCCAGCACACCCCGCGCGTACGCGACCTCCGCCGCCCGCTCGCGCTCGGCCGCCCGCACGGCCTCGTCGGTGGTCCCGAGCAGCTCCGCGGCCTCGTCCAGCAGCGGCACGTCGGCCACCGTCCACGCCCGCCCGGCCTCCCGGTACAGCTCGGGGTAGCCCAGCGCCAGGCACCGCCCCTCGTACAGGTCGGCCAGCAACGCCTGCGGCGTGAGCACCGGCCACAGGACGTCGGCCAGGGCCCGCAGGTCGGCGTTGTGCGTCAGCTCCCGCCGCACGTCCGCCGCCAGCTCCGGCCAGTCGTGCCCGATCAGCGCCAGCGCCGGCGCGACCAGCACGTCCACCAGCGCCGCGAGGAACACCGGCCGCGCCTCGTTGTGCCGCAACCCGCTCGCGCGCGCCCGGTCCCGCGCGACCGCCACCAGCTCGGCGTCCACCGGCACGGTCACGTCCTCCAGCTCGACCGGCACCGGCTCGACGGGCAGCTCCTGCCGGTCGGCGACGGCCTCCCGCACCAGGTCCACCGCCGCCAGCCCGCCCTTGAGCCCCTGCACCTCGGGCGGGTCCTCGCGGCGCGCCCGCACGCCCGGGAACAGCTCCCCCGGCGTCGCGAACACCACGTCCGTCTCGCCCAGCGACGGCAGCACGTCGCCGATGTAGCGCAGGAAGCCCGGGTTGGGGCCGACGACCAGCACGCCCTGGCGCGACAGCCGTTCCCGCTGCGTGTAGAGCAGGTAGGCGACGCGGTGCAGCGCGACGGCGGTCTTGCCCGTGCCAGGACCGCCCTCGATGACCAGCACGCCCCGGTGGTCGAGCCGGATCACCTCGTCCTGCTCGGCCTGGATGGTCGCGACGATGTCCCGCATGGTTTCCGTGCGCGGCGCTTCCAGGGCGGCCGACAACGCCGTCGCGTCGAGTTGCAGCTCGTCGTCGTGGAATCCCTCCAGCGCGCGCCCGCGGGTGCGGAAATGCCGCCGCCGGGTCACGCCCTCCGGATTCGCGCCGGTGGCCGTGTAGAACGGCCGGGCGACCGGCGCGCGCCAATCGGTGAGCAGCGGGGCGTAGTCGTCGTCGGGGTCGAACAACCCGATCCGACCGATGTAGGCGCGGCTGCCGTCGACCCGGTCGATGCGCCCGAAGCACAACCCCTCATCCGCCACCCGCAACCGGCTGACCTGCTCGGACAGCGTCCGCACCGCCACCTCCCGGTGCCACCGCCGCTCGTGCGCGTCGAGCAGCGCGGCGGCCAACCGCGCCTGGGCCTCGGCCCGCTCCCGGTCGAGCCGCTCGTACAGGAAGGAAATCCGCTGCCGTTCGGTGGACAATTCCCCTGTCGTCACCCTTGCCCCCTGTGATACAATGGACTTGTATCGAATTCCAGCCTCATTCCCGTATTTGAGGCGAACCTCCTTTTTAGCACGGTCTCCGCCATTCTCGGCGTTCCCGTTCGGGTGATTTCGCGCGGCGCGTTGCGGCACACCGCGCACAGGGGGTTCCTGGACGGCGAAGCGGTCGTGATCACCGGCACGGGCAGCGGCCTGGAGGAGGCCTACGCGCGCCAGGGCGCTTCGTGGTCAACGACCCGGCCGGGGCCGACCGCATGGTCGCCGACATCCGCGCGGACGGCGGTGTCGCCCTCGCCGGTTCGGTCACCGAGACCGCTGGCGCGCGTGACCCCCGCCGGCGCCCGACCGCTCAGGACGCGATGGCGACCCGTTGCCGGCGCAGTGGCACGACCATCGGCGTCCCCGTCTCCGGGTCCTCGATCACGCGGCACGGCAGGCCGAAGACGTCCTCCACCAGGTCGGCCGTCACGACGGTCGCCGGGTCGCCCTGCGCCACCACGCCCTCGCCCGGCTTCATGGCGATCAGGTGCGTCGCGTACCGGCACGCCTGGTTCAGGTCGTGCAGGACCGCCACCAGCGTGTGCCCGCCGTCCTCGTGCAGGTCGGCGCACAGGTCGAGCACCTCGATCTGGTGCGCGATGTCCAGGAACGTCGTCGGCTCGTCCAGCAGCAGGATCGACGTCTGTTGCGCCAGCACCATCGCGAGCCACACCCGTTGCCGCTGCCCGCCGGACAGCTCGTCGACCTGCCGGTCGGCCAGGTTGTGCACGCCGGTCAGCCGCATCGCCTCGGCGGTGATCCCCTCGTCCTCCGGCGACCACTGCCGCAGCAGGCCCTGGTGCGGGTACCGGCCGCGCGCGACCAGCTCCCCCACGGTGATCCCGCCGGGCGCGATGGACGACTGCGGCAGCAGCCCGAGCCGCCGCGCGACCTCCTTGGAGCGGTAGGAGGCGATCGCCGCGCCGTCGAGGTAGACGGTGCCCGCGCGTGGCTTGAGCATCCGCGCCAACGCCTTGAGCAGCGTGGACTTGCCGCACGCGTTCGGACCGACGATGACGGTGAACGACCCGTTCGGGATCGCCACGTCCAAGCCGGCGGCCACGAGCCGTTCGTCGTAGGCCAGCGTCAGGCCCTCGCCGCGCAACCGAGAGGTCATCCACCCGCTCCCTGGATCGAACGTTTAGGCGAGGCTAACCGAACACCGGCCCGTTGTGGAGACCGACCCCTCGACCGGGAACCATCGGTCCACAAAGGACCTAACTGCTCGTCGCGGCGTACGCGGGCTGCTCCGGCACCGCCGGCTCCCGCCGCTCCAGCACCGACGACAGGATCTCGGCCACCCGCACGGACGTGTTGGACAGCAGCGACGACGAGATGCCGTGCGTGTGCTCGGTCCCGCCCTGCAGGTAAAGCCCGCCCTCGACGCCGTCGTCCGTGCCGACCCGGTAGTCCCGGCCGACCCGCAGCCGACCGTCCGCGTCGCGCCGGCACCGCGTCGCCAGCTCGCCCAGCAGGTCCGTCGGGTCCGCCTCGCGGTAACCCGTGGCGTAGACGATCGCGTCCGCCTCCAGCACCTCCCGCTCGCCGGTGGACAGCGACTCCACGGTCACCCGCACCCCGTCCGCGGTCTCCACCAGCTCCGCGACCCGCGACAGGTTCAGCACCCGCAACCGCCGCACGCCCAGCACCTTCTCCCGGTACACCCGGCGGTACAGCTCGGCGATCAGGTCGTTGTCCACCACGGCGTAGTTGGTGTTGGCGTGGTAGCCCATGAGCTTGCGCTTGACGTCCTCGGGCGCGGCGTAGAAGTCGTCCACCGCGCCCGGGTCGAAGATCCGGTTGGCGAACGAGCTGTCGTCGGCCGGGCTGTAGCCGTACCGCGCGAACACCGCGCACACCTCCGCGCCGCGGAACCGCTCGTGCAGGTGCGCCGTCACCTCCGCGCCGCTCTGCCCCGCGCCGACCACGACCAGCCGCCGCGGGTCGGTCAGCGCCTCGACCTTCTGCAGGAAGTCCCGGTTGTGCCACACCCGCTCGGACGCCTGGACCCCGTCGGGCAGGCTCGCCCGCAACCCGGTCGCCAGCACGAGGTTGCGCGCCCGCCGCACCTCGACCTCACCCGCCGACGTGCGGGAGCCGACGTCGAAGTGCGTCACCACGCCGTCCTCCACGACCGGCCGCACCGACACGACCTCGTGGTCGTAGGACACCAGGTCGTCCACCTGTCCGGCGGCCCACTCGAAGTAGTCGTGGAACTCCACGCGCAGCGGGAACAGGTTCTTGTGGTTGACGAAGTCAACCAGCCGACCCTTGCCGTGCAGGTAGTTGAGGAAGCTGAACGGGCTGGTCGGGTTGCGCAGGGTCACCAGGTCCTTGAGGAACGACACCTGCATGGTCGCGTCCTCCAGCAGCATCCCGCGGTGCCAGCCGAAGCGGGGCTGGCGCTCCAGGAAGTGGGCCGTCACCACGTCTTCGGGACGCGCGGAGGCGTTGTACTCGGTGACGGCGATCGCGAGCGCCAGGTTCGAGGGCCCGAAGCCGACGCCGAGGACGTCGAAGACAGGTGGCTGTGGCATTTCTGTCCCATCGGTGCGACAACAGGGAGATCGAACTTTGGTTACCCTAACCTAAGTCAACGCACGGTGGGAGTGATCCGGACCTCTCCGAAGATTAGGCTAGCCTCACCTTCCGGTGCGGGTAAAGGTCACTTCGGAGCACCCCGAACGCCCGGTCAGCCCATCGTGTGCCTTGACAGGCAAGTGACGACTTGCCTATAACTGAGGCGTGGACGCTGACCCGGACCTGTTCAAGGCCATCGGCGACGCGACGCGACGCACCATCCTGGACGAGCTGACCGAGCGGGACGGCCAGACGCTGTTCGAGCTGTGCGGCCGGTTGACCATGAAGCACGGGCTGGCCTCCTCGCGGCAGGCCATCTCGCAGCACCTCGCGGTCCTCGAACAGGCCGGGCTGGTGCACACCCGGCGCGAAGGCCGGTACAAGTTCCACCACATCGACACGAGCCCGCTGCGCGCGATCCTCCAGCGCTGGCCCGTCGACCGAGAGGACCCCCAGTCGTGATCCGCATCAACGTGACCAGCGTGTTCGTGGACGACCAGGCCAAGGCGCTGGACTTCTACACCGGCAAGCTCGGCTTCACCAAGAAGACCGACGTGCCCGCGGGCGAGTACCGCTGGCTCACCGTCGTCTCCCCCGCCGACCCCGACGGCGTCGAACTGCTCCTGGAGCCCAGCGCCCACCCGGCGGCGGACCCGTTCAAGAAGGCGCTGGTCGCCGACGGCATCCCGTTCACGTCGTTCGCGGTGGACGACGTCCACGCCGAGGTCGAACGGCTCAAGGGGTTGGGCGTCCGGTTCACCCAGGAGGCGACCGACCTGGGCCCGGTCGTGACCGCCGTCCTGGACGACACGTGCGGCAACCTGATCCAGATCGCCACGATGAAGTAGGGGTTCACGCCGAGCGGCGGGGCACCAGGGTCGTCGGCAGCACGGCGGGTTCGGCGGGCAGGGCGTTGCCGTCGAGCCGGGACAGCAGCAGGCGCGCCGCCGTGCCGCCCATCTCCCGCATCGGCTGGCGCACGGTCGTCAGCTCGGTGTGCGCGGCGACCGGTATGTCGTCGAAGCCCACCACCGCCACGTCCCCCGGCACGGTCCGCCCGGCCGCCTGCAACACCCGGATGACGCCCAGCGCGGACAGGTCGTTGTGGGCGAAGACGGCGTCGAACGGCAGTCCCGCGCCGAGCAGCTTCTCCGCCGCCACCGCGCCCCGGTCGGTGCTGAAGTCGCCCTCGACCACCAGGCGGGGATCGACGTGGACGTCCTCCTCCGCCAACGCGTCGAGGAACCCGTCGAGCCGCTCCTTGACGCACCCGAAGGTCAACGGCCCGGTGACCACCGCGAACCGCCGCCGCCCGGCCGCGACGAGGTGCCGTGCGGCGTCCCGCGCGCCTTCGCGGTTGGTGGTGGAGACGGAGGGGAACCCGGGCCGGCTGCCGCGGTCGTCGATCATCACGACCGGCAGCCCCTGGGTGTGCAGGGTCTCGATGTAGCTGAGGGTGTCCGGCGGCTCGATGACCAGGAGCCCGTCGAACGCCTTGGCCGAGACGTGGCTGGCGAACTGCGCGAGCGACTCCGCGCCCCGGTTGACCGTGTAGAGCAGCAGCCCGTACCCCTCGGCCTCGACCTCGTCCACCGCGCCCTGGACGACCTCGCTGGTCCACGGCCAGGTCAGCGAGGGGACGAGCATGCCGACGGTGCGGGCCCGGCCCCGGGCCAACCCGACGGCACGCGCGCTGGGCACGTACCCGACGTCGGCGATGACCTGCCGCACCCGCGCCGCCGTCGCCGCGTCGACGTCCGGTTTGCCGTTGAGCACGCGGGACACGGTCGCCTTGCTCACCTGGGCGCGTTGGGCGACTTCGGCGATCGTGACTCGCACAGGACACTCCCCACGACGGTGTGGAACCGGTACCGAAACCGGTTACGAGCACGCAGTCAACCGCGCGCGCCACGGAGCGTCAAGAGCCGTTCACACCGGCGGCCCACCGCCGAGCGAGCTAACGACCGAGGTCGGCGGGCGCGGGCGGGAGGGCGGAGCAAAGCCGGTGCCGCCGAGCGGCCGAGCCCGACCGGGTCCCGCTGATCGCCTCACGCGCCACGGACGAATCACGGGCGCGACCGGCCGCGGGGTTACGCCAAGAGTGCCCGGCCGGGCCGAAGCCGCGCTAGGCCGGGCGGGGCTGGGTCGGCGGCGCTGGGTCGGGCGGGGCCGGGGCGGGCGGGGCCGGGCCAGGCGGGGCCGGGCGGAAGCCGTGCCGTGC
>NZ_JBEZBW010000106.1:0-28200 GCF_040647305.1 Saccharothrix sp. NPDC042600
CGCGGCCCGGGGCCCGGGCGCCGGCGCGGGGCGCCCGGGGGGGGGGGCGGGGGGGCGACCCCGCGGAGGGCGCGCGGATCGAACGCGCGCCGGGACGAGTCCCGGACCTCGGATCAGCACTCCGGTCTCTCGGCCGGCCCTCCTCCGTCGCACGGACCCGTGCCCGTCGTCCAACCGGGACCGTGCGTGCCGGCACCGACCCGACCGGGGTCGGCACCTGACGTCGGATGCCCGCGAGTCGAACGCGGCGCGTCCTTCTCTGAACTACTAGACCAGCACGGCCGGCGATTGGCCTCGCCGGGGAAGCCGGGATGGAGCTACTTCGGCCACCCTATGCACCCTTCGTCCGATAGTGCTGTTCTTGATTGTCCTTCCTTTGGATCACAAGAAGGCGTGCCTGCCCGACACTCTGACGACCGCGATACGCCAGTTGCAAAGATTCGAACTGGCGGCACCGTCACCGGCACAGTCTTTCCGGGAAACGACACACCGTCGAGAACGCCGTGACGTTCGTAGGGGTGGCACTGGGCTCGAATGCACAGCGGTCGCCCGTACCCGGGACACCATCGCAAGTTGCTGGCAAAAGAAGCGGTCAAACAACGTTGCGCCGAAGTGGGTTTTCCGGTACCGGAGGCGGACGAAAGGTGTCAGGTCAACTGGGAAGCCGGCGACTCCGAATACACCTACTCTCTCACCTACGGACATGTCGTGGCGACGGTGGTAATCCCCAAGGGGCCCCTTGATGGGCGCGAACTTCAGGTCACGCTGTGGACTCATTCCAACACCGTATATTTGGCGCGAGCACTGGCGGAGATCGAACACAGGCATAGTGGCGACTAGCGAAGCGCTACCGGAAGTGACGTGGCGTTGACGAGGCTGACGCGTACACCTTCGACCTCTCCCAGCCATCCGTGCTGTCGGGTCAACGCGCAGAACTGGACACCAAAAGCACCTGCTTCCCTATGCCCCACCCTTTCCCCCGAGCCACATCGAGGGCGGGTGGGTTCAGAGGTTGGACAGGACCTGCATGGCGTGGCGTTCCCGGGCCGCGAGGTCGGTGAGGAGGGTCGCGGCGTGGGTCAGGTGGGTCGGGTCGTGGGTTTCGCCGGCGGTGGTGATGTGGTGGGCGACCTCGGTCCACAGCGGGGCGATGTCGGCGTAGAGGTGGTGGCCGAGGCGGAGGTTCTCGTCGTCCACGATCGTGGCGGACTCGGCCAGGAAGTCGCGGTACAGCGCGCGGAACAGCGAGCCGCCGGTGCCGCCGCGTTCCATCAGGGTCGCGGCCTGCGGGAGGTCGCGGGACGGGTCGCTTGAGCGGTCGAGCCAGCGGGTCACCTGGTGGGCCGCCTTGGCGATGCCGCGGTGGCCGAGGTTGGCGATGGGCGGGTCGAGGAAGGCGCGCGCGTTGGCGGTGACGGCCGTGCGGATGGCGGTGGCGAGGTCGGGTGGGGTGGTGCGGGTGATGGTGAAGGAGAGGTTGCGGGCGGTCATCGGGCCGCGTTCGTCGCGGGCCTGTTCCAGGCTCTTGAGGGTGGTCGTCACCTCGCCGCCCTGTTGGGTGGTGTCGATCAGGTGGGCGTGGGTGTCGTCGTAGCCGTACATCGCGACGAAGTGGCCGCCGAAGTGCACCTTGGTGGTGAAGTAGTCGAGGTGGTAGCAGTCCAGTTGGAGGCCGACCGGGTGTCCGGCGGCGAGGGCGTCGGTGACGTTCCGCCAGGCCTTGCGGGGTGAGGCCGTCTCCTGGACGCGCAGCGCCAGGTCCAGCCGGTCGGCCACGGTCCGGGTGAGGGCGAACGGTTTGACGCGACCGCCGAGGAACGGGAAGTCCAGGTTCTTCGCGTCCCAGTAGACGAACCCCAGCCCTTCGCCGAGGCCGAACAGCATGGGTTCGGACAGGTCGAGGCCCCCGTGGCGCAGGAGAGCGCCGAGGGTGGTGGTCTCGCAGTGGCGGCCGGTGTACGAGACGTTCTCGATGATCATCGGTCTCCCGGGGTGGCGGGTCGGGCCCTGGCGGACCGACAGCCTGGACCCTCCCACTGTGGGAGGGTCAACCCCGAACGACCGTCCCGGACGCGGTCACCGCTTGTCGGCCACCTGGATCTTGCCCTCGATGATCTGGGCCTTGAAGGCTTCCAGGATGCCCTGCAGCTTCGCGTCCACCTTGCCGCCCGACGTCGCGTAGCCGATGCCGTTCACCTTCAGGTCGAACACCTTCGGCAACGACGTCAAGTCGTTCCCCGCCGCCGCCCGCACGAAGTCGTACACCGCCACGTCCACGCGCTTCAGGCTGGACGCCACGATCACGTCCCGCGAATCCGCCAGCGCCGGCTGGTGGTACTGGTCCGCGTCGCACCCGATCGCCAGCACGCCCGCCTGCTTCACCGCCGCGAACACGCCGATCCCCGACGCGCCCGCCGCCGGGTACAGCACGTCGGCGCCCTTGTCGATCAGGCCCTTCGCCGTCTCCGAGCCCTTCGCCGGGTCCTGGAAGCCCGAGAAGTCCGTGGCGGGGGTGATGTACTTCCGCTCCACCTCGACCTTCGGCGCGGCCGTCCGGGCGCCCTGCACGAAACCGGCCTCGAACTTCTGGATCAGCGGGATGTCCACGCCGCCGATGAAGCCCACGTGGCACTTCCGGCTCTGGTACGCGGCCACCACGCCCGCCAGGAACGCGCCCTCCTGCTCGGCGAACACCAGCGGTGTCACGTTGGGCGCGCCGTCCACGGCCGAGTCCACCAGGCCGAATTTCACGTCCGGGAACTCGGGCGCGACGACCCGCAGCGCCTCGGTGTAGGCGAACCCGACGCCGATGATCGGGTTGAACCCGTCCCGCGCGAGCTGCCGCAGCCGGGACCGCTTCACCGACTCGTCCTCGTGCGGCGCGGCGGACAGCTCGCGGGTGTTCTCCTTCTTCACGCCCAGGTCCTTGATCGCCTGGTCGAACCCGGCGGCGGCGAGGTCGTTGAACGACGCGTCGCCGCGGCCACCGATGTCGTAGGCCAGACCGACCTTCAGCGCGCTCCCGTCGACCTTCTCCCCGGCGGGCTTCTCACCGGCCGCGCTGGTCGTCGAGGCGACCGGCGGGCTGGGCGGTGGCGCGAACTCGCACGGAGCACCTCCGGTCGACGCGGCGGTGCTCCCGCCGGAGTCCTTCGCGCAGGCGCTGACCACCAACAACCCGGTCAACGCGATCGCGGCGAAAGCGGTGCCACGCATACGACGGCGCACGGCTCGTCCCCCTCCCTGCTCACCGAGCAGACACTCCCCCTGATGGCCGTATCAGGGCCGGCGCACGGGACGGTACCCCGTCGCCGCCACCCGCCCGGCCAACGCTCACCTGCTGGGAACGCGCCGGCTCCACGTCAATCCGCCAGTCCGAAGTGGAACCGCAGGACGCGGATCACTTCCGGCTCCAGGACGGCGGCGGCGAGCAGCCCGGACAGCTCGGCCGCGCGTGCCGGGGGCGGCGTGGAGTACGTGGTCGCGGCGTCGTGCTCCAGCCAGGCGACGAGGTCGGCGCGGGCGTGGGCGTGGACGGCGTGGGCGGGGTCGGCGGCCAGTTCGAGGTCCACGCTGAGCCTGGTCCACGTGTCCCGCGCGCGGAGCAGGCGGTAGGCGGCCCGGTGCACGTGGGGCGGGTGGGGCGGCCGGAGCAGGGGGCGCAGGGCGTGTTCGTCCAGGCTGGGCGCCTCCGGGAGCAGGGACAGCACCACCTGCCGCACCACCGCGTTGACCGGGTCGGTGAGCAGGGCCAGGAGCGGTTGGCGCGGGGTGTCGCCCAGGCGTCGCAACGCGCGCATCGCTTCGGCCCGGCCCCGGGACGACGGGTGCTCCAGGCACGGCCGGAGCAGGGCCGTGTCGGCGCGGGCGCCGGTCTCGCCCAGGCCGGCGATCGCCCAGGGGTTGGCGAGCCGGGTGCGGTAGTGGGTGGCCGGGTCGGCGCCGGCGCGGCGCACGGCGGCCTGTGCGGTCGCGCGCACCAGCGCGCTGCGGTCGGTCAGGGCCGCCGTGGCGGGCGCGACGTCACCGGCCGAAGACAGCGCGCGCACGGCTTCGGCCCGGACGGCGGCGGTGCTGCCGGCGAGCAGGCGGCGGGGTACGTCGTGGTCACCGGTCTCCCGGGCCGCGCGGAGGGCGGCGTCCGCGCACAGGACGCGGACCGGCAGGTCGGGGTCGGTCAACGCCGTGCGGGTGAGTTCGCGGAGGTCGAGGCGGCCGGCGGCCACGGCGATGGTGTGCGCGAGTCGCCGCAGCCGCCGGTCGCCGCTCGCCAACGCGACGGCCAGCGCCTCCGGTGGACCCGTGCGCAACGTGGTCTCCACGGCCTCGGCCAGCCACTCCCCCTCCCGCCGACCGCGCAGGGCGAGCGCGGCCGGCGCCAGGACGCTGATCGCCCGGACCGGGGTGCGGACGAGCCACCGCCCGCACACCAGCCGGGCACGGTCGCGGACCTGCGGCACCCAGTCCACCGCCCGCACCGCGAGCAACCCCAGGACGTCGTCGCGCGCGCCGAGCGCGGTCACCGCAGCCTGCCGGACGTGGCCGTTCGCGTGGCAGGCGGCGAGCGCCGACTCGACCAGGCCCAACCCGCCGCTCGCCAGGCGGCGGGCGGCGGTTTCGGTCCATTGTGGAGCGTTCCACCCGCGGGCGGACGCGTCCAGCGTGAGCCACACGGGCAGGGGTGCTTCGACCAACAGCCGCGTGACGTCGGCGTTGTGCCTCGCCGCGAGCAGCATCGACGCGAGGCGGTGCGCGGCGTCGAAGCTGCCGCCGGCGGTCTCGGCCACGGCCCTGTCGAGCCGCTCGCGCACCCGGTCACCGAGGAAACCCATGGCCGCCATGTTCCCGACATCCACCACCGGAGGCACCTGATTTGGTGGGATGCGGGGGTGACCGTCGAGATCAACGTTGGTGGACGCGCCCACGGGCGGCTGGTGGTGGCCGTGCTGGTGCCCGCGCTGGTGGTCGTCGTCGCGCTGGTCATGCTGGTGCGCGGGCTGTTCACCGGGGGTCGGGCGGAGTGGCTGGTGGGGTCCGCGCTCAGCCTGGGCGTGGTCCTGGTGGCGCCCAGGCTGATCCAGTGGGTCACCCAGCGCCTGCACCGCCCGCGGAAGTTGATCATCGGGCCGGACGGCGTGCGGTGGGACGAGCCGAAGGGCGCGTCGTGGGCGTACCGGTGGGCCGACGTGGACCGGCTCGTGGTGGTGCGGAACGGGTCTCGGGTCGTCCTGGACGTGGTGACCCGCGACGGGAGAGGGCGGCGCCAGGCCGTGGACGGCGACTTCGCCACCGCCATCGACCTCGCGTTGCGGCAGTTCGCCGGTGACCGTTACGAAGGGCTCCGATAGGGGTCAGAACCAGTCGTCGCCCTTCTCGGCGGCCTCGGTGTCGTTCTCGGCCGTCGCGCGGTGGGTCAGGACGGCCACCGCCTCCTCCAAGCCGCGCTGGACCTCCGGCCCGCCCGCCCGCTCGGTGTGCAGGGTGATGGCGACCTCGCTGCGGCCCGCGCCGTGGTCGGACACGGTCAGCTCGCCGTGGTAGTCGTCCTCGCCGGGCGTGCCCCACGACAGGGTGCGCCGGTCGCGGTCCACCCGCAGCCAGCCCTCCGCCTCGACGTGCCGGCCGCCGACCTCCGCCTCCACGTGCACCCGGTCCCCGCCCACCGGCTCGACCTCGGTCAGCTCCGGCAGGTAGCGGGGCAGGGTGCGGGGGTCGGCCAGGAAGTCGAACAGGCGGTCGGCGGCCAGGTCCACCTCGGCCCGGTGCGCATAACTGGTCACGGCTCCGCTCCCCTCACGCTGGACCCGTCGGGTACCCCGCGCCCGAGCCCCCACACCCCGCCGTCATGCGAACCCGCCCGGCGGGCCATACGGTCGGACGCGTGGAGGTGGCTCGTGGGTGACCGCTGGCAGTACCTGGCCGTGCTGGCGGCCTGCGTCGTCGTGACCGCGCCGTTGGAGTTCCTGGGGGCCGGGGTGTACCGGAGGCTGGGCACGCTCGCCCGCGCGCTGCTGCCCGTGCTCGCGGTGTTCGCCGCGTGGGACCTGGTGGCCATCGCCCGCGGGCACTGGTCGTTCAACGAGGCGTTCACGCTCGGTGTGGTGCTGCCGGGCGGGATGCCGGTGGAAGAGGTGTTGTTCTTCGTGGTGGTCCCGGTGTGCGCGGTGCTGACCTACGAGGCGGTGGGCGCGCTGTCGCGGCGGCGGCCCGCCGACCGGCGGGAGCGGGTGGGCCGTGGTTAGGGAGTACCTGGTCGCCGCGGCCGTGGCCGCGGTGCTGACGGTGCTGTGGGAGCTGCTGGTGCTGCGGACCGGGCTGTTCAAGCGGCCCGCGTACTGGATCACGATGGGCGTGGTGTTCGCGTTCCAGGTGCCGGTGGACGGGTGGCTGACGAAGCTGTCCGCGCCGATCGTCATCTACGCGCCGTGGGCGATCAGCGGCACGCGCGCCCCGTGGGACATCCCCGTGGAGGACTTCCTGTTCGGGTTCGCGATGATCACCGCGACCCTGCTGCTGTGGCAGCGGCACCGCGACCGCGAGGTGGCGTCGTGACCGGTCTGCGGGCGCGGGAGGTCCCGGCCGCCTTCGACTCCGCCGCCACCGGCTACGACCTGCTGGTCGGCCTGAACCCCGGCTACCACGCGGCGTTGCGCCGCTCGGCCCGCGCGCTGGGGTTGCGCCCCGGGCAGCGGGTGCTCGACCTGGGCTGCGGCACCGGGGCCTCGACGGCGGCGCTGCTGGCGGTGGCCCCGGAGGTCGAGGTGGTGGCGGTGGACGCCTCGGAGGGCATGGTCGCCCAGGCGCGGGCCAAGCGCTGGCCGTCGTCGGTGCGGTTCGTGCACTCGCGGGCCGAGGACCTGGACGCGGCGGGCGTGGCAGGCCCGTTCGACGCCGTCTTCGCCGCCTACCTGGTGCGCAACCTGCCCGACCCGGACCCGGCGTTGCGCCGCGTCCGCGAACTGCTCCGGCCGGGTGGCCGGTTCGTGGCGCACGAGTACTCGGTGCGCGACTCCGCGCTGCGCACGGCCGTCTGGACCGCGTTGTGCTGGGGTGTGGTCATCCCGGCGGGCCGCCTGGTGACCGGCGACCACCGCCTCTACACGTACCTGTGGCGCAGCGCGCTGCGCTTCGACAGCGCCCGCGAACTGCGGGACCGCTTGCGGCGCAACGGTTTCACCGGTGTGCGCAGCGCGCCGCTGCCGGGCCTGCAACTGGGCGTCGTGCACACGTTCGTCGGCCACGCACCACTGGAGGAGCGCTGATGCGCGACCGTGCCGCGGTACGGATCGAGGGGCCGACCGGAAGACCGTCGTTCAACGGCGACGCGCCCGTCGTGGTCGTGGTGGGGGCCGGTATCGCCGGCCTGGCCGCGGCGACGATCCTGGCCGAGCGCGGCGCGCGGGTGGTGCTGTGCGAGCGCGAGAACCACCTGGGCGGCCGGGTCGGCGGCTGGGACACGGTGCTGGCCGACGGCAGCCGGGCCACGATGACCCGGGGGTTCCACGCGTTCTTCCGCCAGTACTACAACCTGCGCGCCCTGCTGCGCCGCGCCGACCCGCACGGCACCGCGCTGGTCGGGCTCCCGGACTACCCGCTGTGGCACCGGGGCGGCCACCGCGACGGGTTCGCCGGCCTGCCGCGGACGTTGCCGTGGAACGCGCTGGCCTTCCTGTGGCGCAGCGAGACCTTCGCCTGGCGCGACCTGCTGGACGTGGACGCCCGCGCCGCGCTGCGCCTGCTGGACGTGTCCGTCCCCGCCACCTACCGCGAGCTGGACGCGATGAGCGCGGCCACCTACCTGGAGCACGTCCGGTTCCCGAAAGCGGCCCACGCCCTGGCGTTCGAGGTGTTCTCGCGCAGCTTCTTCGCCCACCCGGACCGCATGTCGGCGGCGGAGCTGGCGACGATGTTCCACATCTACTTCCTCGGCTCGGCCGAGGGCCTGCTGTTCGACGTGCCCACCGACCCGTTCCCGCACGGCCTGTGGAACCCGTTGGCCGAGCACCTCACCGCGTTGGGCGCGGACGTCCACACCGGCGAGCCGGTGCTGGAGGTGGTGCGCGGCGGCCGGCGGCGGTTCACCGTCCACCTGGCCACCCGCCCGGTGGAGGCCGACGCCGTGGTCCTGGCCCTGGACGTCCCGGGCCTGCGCGCGCTGGTCGAGGCCTCGCCGGACCTGGGCACCGCGCCGTGGCGGGCCGGCGTCGAGCAGCTGGCCACCGCGCCGCCGTTCCTGGTGTCCCGCTACTGGCTGGACCGCCCGGTGGCCCCGGACCGGCCGGGCTTCGTCGGCACCAGCGGCTACGACCTGCTGGACAACGTCACCGTCCTGGACCGGTACGAGCACGAGGCACGGGCGTGGGCGGCGCGCAGCGGCGGCTCGGTGGTGGAGCTGCACGGCTACGCCATCCCGTCCACAGTGGACGGGCACGAGGCGCGGCGGCGGCTGCTGGACGCCCTCCACGAGGTCTACCCGGAGACCAAGGCCGCCGGCGTGGTGGACGAACGCCACGAGCTGCGCGCGGACTGCCCGCTGTTCCCGCCGGGCGGCTTCCGGCACCGCCCGACGGTCACCACACCGGAGGACTTCCTGGTCCTGGCGGGCGACCTGGTCCGAGTGAACCTCCCGGTAGCCCTGATGGAACGAGCCGCCACCACGGGCTTCACCGCCGCCAACCACCTGCTGTCCCGGTGGGGCGTGGCGGGCACTCCACTGTGGACAGTGCCGACCACCGGCCGCAACCCGCTCCTGCGCGCCGTGGCGCGGAAGTGGGGCCGGGTGCCGGGCTAGTCGTGTCCTCGAAGCCGGATGAGCAGGGTGGCCAGGTCGATCACGCCTCGGTGAGAGGTGGCGGCCTTGTCGAAGCGGGTGGCGCTTGCCCGGAACTGCTTGTGTCGGTTAAAGCAGCGTTGCACCACGTTGCGGCGTTCGTAGGCGGTGCGGTCGAAGGCCACCGAATCACGACCCGAGGTCATAGCAGATCGCCCCACCCACTTTGAGGACAGGCGCCAGGGCGCGCCTGGTAATCATGTGAGTTGACCGATCAGGCATGGTCTCTGATCGAGCCGTTGCCGCCGGGTTCGCGTCGGGTTCGCGTCGAGGTCGGCCGTGGCGGGATCACCGGCTGACGGTCTACCACCGGTTCCGGCGGTGGCTGGCCGACGGCACGTGGGCTCGGCTGCTGGAGCACGTGCAGCTGCGCGACGACGCCGTCGGCGCGGTGGAGTGGACCGTGAGCGTGGACTCCACCGTGGTGCGAGCCCACCAGCACGCCGCGGGCGCGCCCGGCTCCGCACCACCAGACCCGGCGCTAGTCCGGCCACCGCCCGGTGGTCCGCAACGCGTACCGGCGCTCGGAGTAAGCCAGGTCGTCGCGCCACAACCGCGTCGCGGCCCACCGCATGGCGGGCCGGATCAGCGGCGCGGCCAACCCCGCCACGGCGAACCCCCGGCGTTCCGAGTGCGCCACGGTGGCCTCGATGACCGCGGTCCGGCCGGTGTCCACGGGCGTGGCGTGGGTTTCGACCACGCTGCCCACGCCCTCGCCCTCCACGATGCGCATCAGCACCGTGCGCGGCTCGGGGCAGGTGAACTCCGCGATCACCGGCACGCCCACCCGCCCCGCCACCTTGAACGTGACCTCCACGGTGAACCGGTCGTCCGCCTCGGTCGGCGTCTCGACCACGCGCAGGTTGGCGAACGAGTACGGGTGGAACCACGCGCCGTGCCACGGGTCCAGGCGGTTGGCCACCACGTCCTCCGGCTCGCACCGGCCCACCACCGTCGTGACCGCCTCGATCGCGCCCCGCGTCGGGCGCGGCGCCACCACCGGCCGGTCCGACGGCTCCTCCCCGCCCACCGCGTCCAGGCGCACCCAGGCCAGCACGCCGTCGTCGAACGCCGGGTACGGGCTCCAAGCCCCGAACCGCTTGCCGCGCAACGCCAACCCGTGCCACCGGCACAACAGGTTCCCGTCGTCCACCACGCCGTCGCGCAGCGGCGCGCCCAGGTGCGGACAGGCGCCCGGACCGGCCAGCAGACCGCCGTCGGACCCGCGCCACACCACGACCTCGCGCCCGGCGACGGTCCGCCCCCACGGCCGGTCCGCGCGCACCTCGCGGCTCGACCCGACCACGAACCAGTTGCCCGACGGCCGCGCCTGCGCCCGCTTCAACGCCGCCTCGATCAGCGCGGGCTTGGCGTCGGCCCACGTGGGTTCCTGCTCGGCCCACGGGCGACTCCGGAACACCCGCAACGGCAAGCGCGCCACCATCCACCACTCCATTCCCGAACGCTCAGGCGGACCGGGCCAGCGCGGCCCGGGCGAAGACCACCAGCCGCCGACCGGTGGACACCACCACCCGCCGCGACAGCACGTCGTAGTCGGCTTCCTCGATCAGGTCCAGGATGCGGCCGTAGAGCCGGTAGGCCGTGGCCACGCAGGGCCGGGAGCGCGGGGCGAGCATCCCCACCCCGGGCGCGGCCTCGGCGTAGACCGCCCGCGCCCGCGCGACCTGCTCGGCCAAGGCGCGCCTGATCCGGGCGTCGGCGCGGCCGGTGTCGCGCGACCACCGCAGCAACGCGCGGTCCACGCCGTGCGCGGCCAGCTCGTCGGCCGGCAGGTACACCCGACCCCGGTCCAAGTCCTCCCCCACGTCCCGCAGGAAGTTGGTGAGCTGGAAGGCGATCCCCAGCGCCGCCGCCGCGGGCTCGGCCTCGGCGCGCGGCACGCTGGTGCCCAGCACGGGCAGCACCTGCAACCCGATCACCGCCGCCGAACCGTGCACGTACCGCGCGAGGTCGTCGTACGTCGCGTAGTCGGTGACGGTGAGGTCCATCCGCATCGACGCCATGAAGTCCCGGAAGTACTCCTCGTCGATGTCGTAGCGGCGGATCGTGTCCAACAGGGCCATGATCACCGGGTCGTCACCGGCCCCGCCCACCAGCCCGGCGCGCAGCCGCCCTTCCACCTCGGACAGCTCCGCCGCCCGCTGCTCCGGCGTGCGGCCGTCGTGCACTTCGTCCACGATGTCATCGACCCACCGCGCGAACCCGTAGAGGGCGTGCACCGCGGGCCGCTGGGCCGGGCGCAGGAGCTTGGTGGCCAGGTAGTACGTGCGGCCGTGCACCGCGTTGAGCTCCCGGCAGCGCCGATAGGCGTTGCACAGCACGGGATCGACGATGCCCGCGGCATCGAGTTCTCGCTCGACCGACATCCGCCGGACAGCTCCTTCCCGTTGACGACGGGGACAACGCTAGGGCCGCGCGCACGCCTCCGCATGACGGACGCGCCCGTCATGCGGAGCGCGCACCGCGCTGGTTGACTCGGCAGCGCGAACCCTGCGACCGCGAGGAGACCACGATGACGCTGGCCACCGGTCACGACACCGACGCGACGGCGTCGTCGACCGCTGACCTCGCCCCGCGCCTGGCCGACGAGCTCGACCGGTACCTGCGCGACCGGTGCGCGACCGGTGTGGCCGCCGAGATCTCCGCCGCGCTGGCCGACTTCGTGCGTCGCGGCGGCAAGCGGCTGCGCCCCACCTTCGCCTGGTGGGGCTGGCGGGCCGGCGGCGGCGCGCCGGACGGGCCGGCCGCGGACACCGCCGTCCGCGCGTTCGTGGCGCTGGAACTGCTCCAGGCCTGCGCCCTCGTGCACGACGACGTCATGGACCGCTCAGCCACCCGGCGCGGCCGGCCCGCCACGCACCGCGCGTTCGCCGCCAAGCACCGCCGCTCGTGCTGGGCGGGCGACTCCGCCGGCTACGGCGACGCCGCCGCGATCCTGGTCGGCGACCTCGCGCTGGCGTGGGCCGACGACGCGCTGGTCACCGCCGGGCTGCCCGCGGACGGCCTGGCCCGCGCGTGGACGCCGTGGCAGGCCATGCGCACCGAGATGATCGCCGGCCAGCACCTGGACCTGCTCGCCGTCGCGCGCCGCGAGGAGTCGTTGGAGGAGACGCTGCGGGTGGCCCGCTACAAGACCGCGGCCTACACCGTCGAACGGCCCCTGCACCTGGGCGCGGCCCTGGCCGACGCCGAGCCGGCGGTGCTCTCGGCCCTGCGGGTGTTCGGCCACGACATCGGCGTCGCGTACCAGTTGCGCGACGACCTGCTCGGCGTGTTCGGCGACCCGGAGGTGACCGGGAAACCCGTCGACGACGACCTGCGGGAGGGCAAGCGCACCCCGTTGATCTCGGTCGGGCTGTCGCTGGCCCGGGAGCGGCGCCGGGACGACGTCACGCGCCTGTTGCGCCGCTGCCTGGACGACCGCCGGACCGACCCGCGCACCCTCGCCGCCGTCGCGGACGCGTTGCGGGAGATCGGCGCGGTGGCCGCGCTGGAGCAGCAGATCGCCGCGCTGACCGCGAGCGGGTTGCGGGCGTTGGACCACCCCGGCGTCGATCCGGACGCCCGGCGGGCGTTGACGGCGCTGGCCGCGCGCGCCACGAGCCGGCTGAGGTGACCGTGCGGACCGTGCGGGGGCGGGTGGACTCCGTCGTGGTGGTGGGCGCCGGGCTGGCCGGGTTGTCCGCCGCGTTGCACCTGCGGGGCGCGGGCCGGGAGGTCACCGTCGTGGAACGCGGCCCCGGGCCGGGCGGGGTGGCCGGGCGGCTGGAGGTCGCGGGCCACCACATCGACACCGGCCCGACCGTGCTCACCATGCCCGAGTTGCTGGAGGAGGCGCTGGCCGCCGTGGGCGACCGGTTGGCCGACCGGCTCGACCTGGTGCCGCTGCACCCCGCGTACCGGGCGGTGTTCGCCGACGGGGCGGCGCTGGACGTGCACACCGACGCCGAGGCGATGGAGGACGCGGTCCGCCGGTTCGCCGGGGACCGGGAGGCGGCCGGGTACCGGGCGCTGCGGGAGTGGCTGACCCGGCTGTACCGGGTGGAGCGGGACCGGTTCGTCGGGGCGAACTTCGACGCGCCCTGGGACGTGCTGGGCCGTGACTTCGCGACGCTGGTGGCGATGGGCGGCTTCCGCGCGCTGGACCCGGTGATCGCCCGGTTCCTGCGCGACCCGCGGTTGCGGCGCGTGTTCACCTTCCAGTCCCTTTATGCGGGCGTTGCGCCACGGCAGGCCCGTGCCGCTTATGCCGTCATCGCGTACATGGACACCATCGCCGGCGTGTACTTCCCGCGCGGCGGGATGCACGCCGTGCCGCGGGCGCTCGCGGCGGCGGCCGAGGACGCGGGTGTCGTGTTCCGCTACTCCACCGAGGTCACCGGGTACGAGCGGAAGGGCTCGCGGGTGACCGCCGTCCGCACCGCCGACGACCGCATCCCGTGCGACGCCGTCGTGGTCACCGGCGCGCCACCCCGCCGACGCCGCACGCGCTGGTCGCCGTCGGCGGTCGTGGTGCACCTGACCTCCACCGCCACCGCCGACGACCTCGCGCACCACACGATCTCGTTCGGCGAGCGGTGGGACGAGACGTTCCGCGAGATCATCGACGACGGCCGGCTGATGACCGACCCGTCGCTGCTGCTGACCACCCCCACCCGCACCGACCCGGACCTGGCCCCGCCCGGCCGGCACCTTCACTACCTGCTCGCGCCGTGCCCGAACCTGGAGTCCGCGCCGCTGCGCTGGGACACCCTCGCCCGCCCGTACGCGGAGGAGCTGGTGGGGCTGCTGGCCGAGCGCAAGCTCGTCCCGTCCGACGCCGAGATCGGCGAGCTGGCCCTGACCACCCCCGACGACTGGGCGCGGCGGGGGCACCCGGCCGGGACCCCGTTCTCCCTGGCGCACACCGTCGCCCAGACCGGTCCGTTCCGGCCGGGCAACCTGCCCGACCGCGACGGCAACGTCGTCCTGGCCGGCGCCGCCACCACCCCGGGCGTGGGCATCCCGCCGGTCCTGATCTCGGGCCGGCTGGCCGCCGCGCGGCTGCGCGCCTGACGCCTGTCATGCGGGGCCGTCCCGGCGGACTTACGGTCGGGACGTGATCGGAGTCGTGGTGGTCGGGGCCGGGCTCGCCGGGTTGAGCGCGGCGCGGGTGCTGGCCGGGGCCGGGGTCTCGGTGACGGTGGTCGAGGCCGCGGACGACGTGGGCGGGCGGGTGCGCACGGACGTCGTGGACGGCGTGCGGCTGGACCGGGGCTTCCAGATCCTGCTGCCCGCCTACCCGGAACTGGCGCGGGCGGTGGACGTGGCGGCGTTGCGGCTGCGGCACTTCCGGCCCGGGGTGCTGGTCCACGACCGTGGCCGGCGGGACCTGCTGGCGGACCCGCGGTCCGGGGTGCGGGCGTTGGGCGGGATGCTGCGGCAGCGGGTGCTGTCGCCGCGTGACGCGCTGGCGCTGGGCGCGCTGTCGACGCGGGTCGGGTTCGGTCCGGTGGCGGCGCTGAAGGACTCCGACCGGAGCACGCGCGAGGAACTGCGCGCCGGCGGGTTGTCGGAGCGGGCGGTGGAACGGGTGCTCAAGCCGTTCCTGTCCGGGGTGTTCCTGGAGGGCGAGCTGGCCACGTCGTCGCGGTTCTTCCAGTTGGTGTGGCGGTGTTTCGTGCGCGGTGGAGCCGCGGTGCCGGCGGACGGGATGGGCGCGTTGCCGCGCTTGTTGGCCGCCGGGCTGCCCGCGGTGCGGTGCGGGGTGCGGGTGGTCACCGTGCGGGACGACGGCGTTGACCTGGCGGACGGGACGCGGCTGGACGCGGACGCGGTCGTGGTCGCCACCGACGGCACCACCGCCGCCGCTCTCCTGCCGGGGCAACCGGAACCGGTCTGGAACGGTGTGACGACCTGGTACTTCCGGCCGCCCGAGTCGCCGCTGCGGGACGGTGTGCTGCTGGTGGACGCCGAGGGCGGGCCGGTGGTGGACACCGCTGTCATGTCCGAGGTCGCGCCTTCGTACTCGCCGGACGCGCCGCTGGTGCAGGCTTCGGCGCTGGACGCGTCGGTTGCCGAAGCGGAGGTCCGGGCGCACTTGGCGCGTTTGTACGGCGTTGACACCAGGCGTTGGGAGTCGTTGGCGCGCTACGACATTCCGCACGCTGTGCCGGCTATGCGTCCGCCGCATCCGTTGCGTTCTTCGGTGCGTGCGGGTGGGCGGCGGTACGTGTGTGGCGATCATCGTGACACCAGTTCGATCCAGGGGGCGTTGGTGTCCGGCAGGCGTGCCGCCCGGGCCGTGCTGTCCGACCTCCGCGTCAGGCCGTGAGGTTGTGGGCATTCGGCAACGGCGCGGTCGTGCGCACGATGGCGGCGCTCCTGCTCGCCGTCCGTCGGATTGGCCTAGACCACCCGGCCCGATCGGCGGTGTCCGGCGACCACGGCGCTCCGGCACGATGACGACGACCGAGCCGAGGAGCCGTCCATGCGCGTCATCCCCGCCACCCTGGCCGCCGCCCTGATCACCCTGGCCGCCCCCGCCGCGGCCGAGGCGACGAACTGGATCACCGTGGGCCCGTACCCGTCGAAGGAGACGTGCCAACCGGACAAGGAGCGCTACCACCAGATCTACCCGGCGTGGGGCTGCTACGAGTCCGGGGGCGGCTGGTACTTCCAGTACAACAAGGTCTGATCGCCTCTCCGGGGCAGCTGCGGATCGCCCGCGAACCCGGATCTTCCCGGTGTCGGCCTCCGCCCGCACCACTGGGCACGGCCGGCTGGGCGGATTCGTCCGGCCGATCGAGTCGGGTGGTTGCGCTCCGCTGTCGAGATCGCGGAGGCTCACGAGCTGTGGACCGGATGCGTCTCCCAAGCGCTTGACCGGTATCGGCGGTTCCTGTCCCAACCCGGCCGCCGGCTGTACGTTCCGTGGCCCGACTGTCCGTGCTGTGATCCGGTCGATGCTCGGGACCAGTTGGACGTGGCCCTTCGAGCGCTGCCGCGCGGCGCCCGGGCTGAGCTGCGTCGCGCCGTTGGCCGACTCGATGACGAGTTCAGCGACTGCGCGAGCGGTGAGACGGCACTCGCCGAGTGACGGTGCAGTAGCCCGGGAATTCCGTGACGACCCGTTGCAGCGTCCTGGGAGGACTCGGCCAACGGCAGGTCGGGAGGTCAGTGTTCGGCGGCCAGGTCCGCCAAACCCGCGCGGTCCAGGACGTCCACGCGTTGGGCGTTCTGCGGACCGGAACGAGCCACCAGGCCCCGGCGTTCCAGCGCGCCCATGGCCTTGCGCAGCCGCTCGGTGACCAGCGAGCCCTTGCCCTTGGCCGCGAACTCCGCCTTCTCCTCCTGGGTCAACGTCGGCGCGACCTTCCGCTTCCACACGTCCAGCAAGTCCGTGCGGGGAACGGAGTCGGCGTCCGCCGCCAGGTCCAGGACGATCGCCGCCAGCACGCGGGCGTGGTCGTCCTGTTGCGCCGAGTGCCGCTGGACCAGCTCCGCCAACGGCGTGCGGTTCGGTCCGGGGACGTCCAGTGTGGTCAGGCGGTCCCACAGGGCCTGGTCGGCGGGCCGCGCGACGCCGTCGCCGGACAGGACCGCCGAGCGGTGCGCGTCGATCGCGGCCCCCAGGGCCACGACCAGGCTCATCAGCTCGTCCCGCACGTCGTCGCCGCGCAACCTCCGCGCCTGGGCCACCACGAGGCGGTGGTGGTCGCGGACCAACGCCTCGAAGTGGGCGGTGCGGCGGGTGCGTTCGCCGGACTCCGCCACGTCGCGCTCGTAGTCCGCCCGGCTGATCTCGCCCGCCGAGAGGCGCACGCGGGCGGTGTCGCGCTCGGTGGTGCGGTGGACGCGGTCGGCCGCGATGCGGTCCAGCATGCCGCGCAGGACCCGTTCGGTCTGCTCCACGTGCTCGTCCGACGACAGCAGCCGCCACGTCTCCGGGTCGCGGTTGCGCAACGCTTCGTTGACGAACCGGCTCGCCGCCTGGTCGTCGTCGGGCCCGTAGGGCAGTGGCACGGTGTGGGTCCTCCCAAGCAACGGCGCTGGTCCGCGACATCATCGCAGCTCGCCGGGCCGCCCGCGCACCGACCTGCCTCCTTCTGCTCCGCCGCCGACGCCCGGTTGCTAGCGTGACGCGGTGTCTGAGCGAGAGCACAGAGGGCGGATCGTCGACGGCCGGTTCGAGTTGCTGGAACGGCTGGGCAGCGGCGGCATGGGCACGGTCTGGCGGGCCATGGACCTGGGGCTGCACCGCGAGGTCGCCATCAAGGAGGTCCGCCCGGCCGACGCCGACCAGGTCGAGAGCACCCCGGCGATGGCCGCCCAGCTCCGGGAGCGCGTGCTGCGCGAGTCCCGCGCGCTCGCCCGCCTCCAGCACCCCAACGTCGTGTCGATCTACCAGATCATCGACTCGCCGGACTCGCCGTACCCGTGGATCGTCATGGAACTGGTCCGCGGCACCTCGCTGGACGCCCGCCTGCGCGAGGGCGTGCTGAGCCCCGCCGAGGCGGCCCGGGTCGGCCGCGACGTGCTCGCCGCGCTCCGCTCGGCCCACTCCGCCGGCGTCATGCACCGCGACGTCAAGCCGGGCAACGTCCTGCTGCGCACCGACGGCAGCGCCGTGCTCACCGACTTCGGCATCGCCGCCCTCCAGGGCTCGACCCAGCTCACCGCCACCGGCGACGTCATCGGCTCCCCCGAGTACATCGCCCCCGAACGGCTGCGTGGGGACGAGACGCAGACCGCGTCCGACTTCTGGTCGCTGGCGATGCTGCTGTACGTGGCCGTCGAGGGCTACCACCCGATGCGCCGCGCGAGCACGATGGCGACCCTGGCCGCGGTGATGACCGAGCCGGTTCCGCCGCCGCGCCGCGCGGGCGCGCTCGCCCCCGCCCTCAACGCGGCCCTGCGCGCCGACCCGGCCGAGCGCCCGACCGGCGAGGTGCTGGACCGGATGCTCGCCGCCGCCGAACGCGACCCGGCCGCGCCGGGCTTCCCGGTCACCGGCCCGCCCACGCCCGGCGGCCTGCCGGTCACCGGCCCGCCCACCCCGCAGGGCTTCCCCGTCACCGGACCGCCCAGCGGCCCCCAGCCCGCGTACGCGCACTGGCCGTCCGGGTCCACGCCCAACCCGGTGGGCACGCCGCAGTACGACCCGAAGTCCTACCCGGTGCCCAGGCCGCGCAACCGGACCGGGTCGGTGGTGCTCTCGCTGGTCGGCGTGGCGGTGGTCGTCGCGATCACCGTCGTGGTCGTCAAGCTCACCGGCACGACCGACTCGGCCGACCCCGGCGGCAAGAGCACGACCACCACGCAGCAGGTCGGGCAGCCGACCGTCGGCGGCCAACCCGCCGGCCCGACGACCACCCCGGCCGCCGCGGTGAAGGACGACCTGCTCACCCCGGCCGGCGCGCGCAAGGCGGTCGCCGCGCTCAGCGAGGTCATGGGCGGCACGGAGGTCTCCGAGCTGACCCTGTGGCCCGACCGCGCCACCGCGACCGCCCGCACCAAGGCCGTGGCGAACGGCTTCGACAACTTCGAGTACCGCAACGGCCGGGCCAACCGCGAGGGCGCGGACGGCGTGGACGCCGACCGCGCGGTGCTCAACCTCAACGACGTCAACTGGGACGCCCTGCCGACCCTGATCGAGCAGGCGAACAAGGAACTGGGCGTCCCCCAGCCGACCGCCCGCTACGTGATCATCGACACGGGCCTGATCGACAAGAAGGCGTCGATCCGGGTCTACCTGGCCGACGACTACGGCGGCGCGTACCTCCAGGCCAACCTCCAGGGCGAGATCCAGAAGACCTACCCGCGCGACAAGTGACCCCCGCGCCCGCACCGCGTCAGGCGACCGGTGCGGGTACGGGCCGCCCAGGTGGTCGGGGTGTCGGGCGCGGAGGGTTCTCGCGGCCTCGTGCCGGGCGGACGCGCTGCGGTCGGGCTCGGGTGGGGCGGACTCGCCGCCACGGCCGCGTACCCGGCCCGCACCGCCTCCGGGCCCGGCCGTCGTGCTCGGACAACGCGCCCAGCGCGACGGCCCGGTCGGCCGGGTCGCGCCGCCCGGTCAGCAGGTACGAGCAGGCCGATCGCTTCGTCGCGCCGAACATCGGCGTCTCGGAGCGGCACCCCCGAGCGTGGTGACCGGGCGCGGGCCCGTCAGGTCGTCGAACGGCGTTGCCGGGCCAGCAGCTCCCGGTACCAGTGGTAGCTGGCGCGAGGCGTGCGGTCCTGGGTTTCGTAGTCCACGTGGACCAGGCCGAAGCGGTGCTTGTAGCCGTGGGCCCATTCGAAGTTGTCCAGGAACGACCACACGAAGTACCCGCGCAGGTCCACCCCGGCGGTCATGGCCTCGCGGGCGGCGGCCATGTGGTCGCGCAGGTAGTCGATGCGCTCCTGGTCGGCGAAGCCGGGGCGGTCCGGGTAGGCGCAGCCGTTCTCGGTGAGGTAGACCGGCGGCAGGTCCGGGTAGCGGTCGCGCAGGCCCAGCAGGGTCTCGGTCAGGCCCGCGGGTTCGACCGGCCAGTTCATCGCCGTGCGCGGCACGTCGGGCAGGCGGGTGGTGTCGATGCCGATGTCGATGGCCGTGCGGGTCGCCGGGTCCGGGTCGCGGTGCGGCGCGTCGGCGACGTGCTGCCGGTAGTAGTAGTTGATGCCGACGTAGTCCAGCGGGACGCCGATGGCCGCCAGGTCGCCGTCGTGGCGGAACGACAGGTCCGTGACGCCGGCGAACACCTCCTCGAAGTCCTCGGGGTAGCGACCGCCGAACAGCGGGTCGGTGAACTGCCTGCGCAGCAGCAGGTCGTGCCGGCGGGCGGCGGCGACGTCGCGCTCCGACGCGGACACCGGCACCGACGGCGACTGGTTGAGCACGATGCCGAACTCGTGCCCCTCGACGCCGCGCATCTCCCGGACGGCCAGGCCGTGCGCCAACAACAGGTGGTGCGCGGCGGCCAGAGCGCCGTGCCCCTCCCGGGCGCCCGGCGCGTGCCGCCCCTCGCCGTAGCCGACGATCGAGGACACGTACGGCTCGTTGAACGTGGTCCACTTGGTCACCAGGTCGCCGAGCGCGTCGTGCACGACCGTCGCGTACTCGACGAACCGCATCGCCGTGTCACGCGACCGCCAGCCGCCCCGCTCCTCCAGCGCCTGCGGCAGGTCCCAGTGGTACAGCGTCAGGAACGGCTCGATGCCGCGTTCCAGCAACGCCTCGCACAGCCGCCGGTAGAAGTCCAGGCCGCGCCGCTCCACCCAGCCCGCGCCGGTGGGCTGCACGCGGGGCCACGCCACGGAGAAGCGGTAGGCGTCCACGCCGAGGTCGCCCAGCAGCGCCACGTCCTGGGGCCAGCGGTGGTAGTGGTCGCACGCCACGGCCCCGGTGTCCCCGCCCGCCACCGCGCCCGGCACCTCGCAGAACGCGTCCCAGATGGACCGGCCGCGGCCGTCCTCGGCCACCCCGCCCTCGATCTGGTACGAGGACGTGGCCACGCCCCAGCGGAACCCGGAAGGGAAGTCGGTCATCCTTTGAGTGCTCCTTGCATGATCCCGCCCACGATCTGGCGGCCGAACAGGAGGAACACCGCGAGCACCGGCACGGTGCCGATGGTGGCCGCGGTGAGCACGAGGGTGTAGTCGGTCGTGTAGCCGCTGGCCAGGGTGGACAGTGCGGTTTGGACGGTCGGGTTCTCCGGCACCAGCACGACCAGCGGCCAGAAGAAGTCGTTCCACGCCTGCATGAACGTGAACAGCCCCAGCACGGCGGCGGCCGGCCGCGCGGCGGGCAGCACCACGTGCCAGTACAGGCGCAGGGAGCTGCACCCGTCCATCCGGCCCGCCTCCAGCAGCTCGTCGGGCACCGCCCGCTCGAAGTACTGCCGCATGAAGAACACGCCGAACGCCGTGACCAGGCCGGGCACGATCACCGCGTGCACCTCGCCCGCCCACCCGAAGTCGCTCATCATCATGTAGAGCGGGATGACGCCCAACTCGGTCGGGATGGCCTGGGTGGCGATCACCAGCAGCATCAACGCGTTGCGGCCCCGGAAGCGCAGCTTGGCGAAGGCGAACCCGGCCAGCGTGGAGAAGAACACCACCGACAGCGTGATGGTGCCCGACACCACCAGCGAGTTCGTCAACGCCAGCGCGAAGTCCGTGGTGTCGAAGACGCGGGCGATGTTGGCGAACAGGTGGCCGCCGGGCACGAGCACCGGCGGCACCTGGTCCACCTTGTCGGGGGTCTGCGACGACACGACCAGCGACCAGTACACCGGGAACGCGGACCCGGCGAGCACCGCGATCAGCGCGGCGTAGGTCCACGGACCGGGCAGCGGCACGGCCCGCCGGCGCCTCACCGGCGGCGCGACGACCGGCGGGCGGTCCAACACGGTGGTCATGGGTGGCCTCTCAGTCCGTCCGGATGCGGCGCGCCGCGAGGTAGCTCAGGCCGGTGACCAGCACGGTCGCCAGCACCAGCAGCCACGCGATCGCCGAGGCGTAGCCGAAGTCGTACTTCGTGAAGCCCTGCTCGTAGAGGTAGAGCGCCGCGGTCTGGAACTGCCGGTCCGAGCCGCCGGTGGCCGCCGCGGTGCCGGGGTTGAACAGCAGCGGCTCGGCGAGCAGCCGCATGTTGCCGGTCGTGGCGATCACCGTGGAGAAGATGATCTGCGGGCGCAGCATCGGCACCGTGATGCGCCAGAACTGCTGCCACTGGCTCGCGCCGTCCAGCCGGGCCGCCTCGTACACCGAGGTCGGCACGGCCTGCATGGACGCCAGGAAGATCAGCGCGTGGTAGCCGGTCCACCGCCACACCACCATCGCCGCGATGGCGGTGTGCGAACTGGCCGTCCCCGCCTGCCAGTCGACCCGGCCCGCGCCGAACAGCTCCAGCACCCAGTTGACCAGGCCGAAGTCCCGGCCGAACAGCTGGGCGAAGATGATCGTCACGGCGGCGACCGAGGTGATGTTGGGCAGCAGCACGCCCATCCGGAACAACGTGCGGGAGCGGATGCGCCGGTTGAGCAGCTGCGCGATCCCCAGGGCGAACAGGATCTGCGGCACGGTGGTGAGCAACCACAGGCTCACCGTGTTGCCCATGGCGTTCCAGAAGTACGGGTCCGCGGTGAGGAGCTGGACGTAGTTGTCCAGCCCCACCCACGTGGCCGCGTCGCCGTCGAGCAGGTTGCGGTCGTGCAGGGACACCCAGGCGGTGTAGCCGAGGGGGAACAGGCCGAACACCGCGAACAGCAGGAAGTACGGCGCGATGTAGGCGTAGGGCGCGTACCTGGTGTCCCAGCGGTGGCGGCGTTCCCGCCAGTCCGCGGTCGTCATCCGGCGAGCCGCCCGGCGTCGGCGACGAACTGCGCCCACGACTCGTCGGCGTTCTGCTTGCCCTGCTCGACGCGCTGCATGGCGTTGCCCAGCTCGGTCTGGATGTCACCGGCCTTGGGCCCCTGGTACTGCGGCTGCAGCGAGCGGGCGGCCTCGATGAACACCTTGCCGACCGGGGCGTTGTTGAAGAACTCGGAGGTCATCTGGTTGATCGACTGCTCGCCGTAGACCTTGGGCGTGGAGGGCAGCAGGCCCGCGTTGGCGAAGACCTTGGCTTGCTGCTCGGGCGCGGTGAGCCACTTGGCCAGGGCGTGCGCCTTGTCGGTGTTCTTGCCCTGCTTGGGAACCGTGAGGTACGAGCCGCCCCAGTTGCCGCCGCCGCCGGGCACCGCGGCGAGGTCCCACTTGCCCTTGGTGTCGGGCGCCTGGTCCTTGATCTTGGCCATCTGCCAGGCCGGGCAGGCCATGGTGGCGAACTGGCCCTGCTTGATGCCGGTGTTCCACTGCGGGGTGCTGAACAACAGGCCCGCCGACAGGCCGTCGGCGACGGCCCCGGTGACGAGGTTCCACCCCTTGCGCAGGTCGGCGTTCTCGCCGACGACGATCCGGTCGGTCTTGTCGTAGTAGCCGACCGGCGCCTGGCCGACGATGGCGTTGAGCACGGTCGGGCCGCCGTCGAAGAACTTGACGCCCTGCGGCGCGGAGGCCTGGAACCGCCGCCCGGTCGCCACGAACTCCTCCCACGTGGGCCAGGACGCGCTCACCGCGTCGCGGTCGGCGGGCAGCCCGGCCTGCTCGAACAGGTCGCGCCGGTAGCAGATGGCCAGGCCGCCCACGTCGGTGCCGTACCCGATCTGCGTGCCGTCCTTGGCCAGCGAGGCCTCCCACTTCCAGGGCAGCCACTGGTCCTTGAGCCCCTGGTCGAGCGGGACGAACTTGTCAGGGTTCTGCTTGAACTGGTTGACGTACCCGGTGTCCACGGCCTCGATGTCCGCGGCGCCGTTGCCGGTGGCCAGGTGCGCGGCGAGGTTCTTGTGGTGGTCGGAGTAGGAGGCGGTCCGGTCGGTGATGTCGATGTCGGGGTGGTCGCGCTCGTACTCCTCGAACAGCTGCTGGTAGCCGAAGTTGCCGAACAACCCGATGGCGATCCGGGTCTTGCCGTCCCCCGCTCCCCCGCAGCCCGCGACCAGGCTCCCCACGAGCAGCGCCGCGCCGACCAGTGGCCCGGTACGTCCCATTTCCGGCCCCTTCCGTTTTTCGGGCACGCCGGACACCCGTTTCGAGAAGTGGGCTTTCCGACGAATGCGGCCGGATCTTCCTCCGGCCCGGTTGGTGCCTCACATGACAGCCGTTTCACGCTGGGACCGTCAAGTAACGAAGAGGTAACCCGGACCGGCGGGGCGCTGCGCGTTTCCGCAGGTAGCGGCACATCCGAGCTGGTCAGCGGAGTCTCGGTGGCCGATGTAACCGGTTACAAAGCCGGTGGCCGGCGCGGGCGGGCGGAGAGCCGGGCCGGGGCCCTGATCGGAACGGCGTCCAGGGGCGGGCGAGAACGCGGTTCCGATGGGCGGGAGATCGTTTCGCGGAGAAGTCGACGCGTTTCAGGGCAACGCGGGGTGGAACGGTGTCAATTGTCGCGGACGGGCGTCGTGCGACCCAGGGTGCGCCTTATCCGGGCGCGCACGACTTCGAGCACGAGATCGGCCAGGTCGTCCGGCACGGTCGGTTTGGCAAAATTCGCGCACGCCGTGGAACGGCGGACCGCCTCGACCGCTTTGTCCACGTGCGGCGCGACCGCGTCGGCCATTTCCGCGAGCAGGCCGAGCGCGTGGGCCACCGAAGTGCCCCGGCCGCCCGCCGCGAACACCGCGCGGACCGCGTGGACCTCGACCGTGCCGTCCGGGTGCTGCGAGATGATCCCGCTCTCCACGCCCGCCGCCAGCAGGTCCGGTTTGCCGCGCAGCGCCTCGGCGACGGCCGGTCCGACCGGCACGACCTGCCCGAGCGTGGCGTCCGGCTCCAGCAGCGCGCCCACCGCGTCCAGCGACAGGCCCCGCCGCTGGAGCCACAGGACCTGCCGCATCCGGGTGAGGTGGTCGTCGAGGTAGTGCGGCGTGCGGCCGATCCGCACCGGCGGCGGGAGCAGGCCGCGCGCGTGGTAGGAGCGGATCGTGCGCGCGGACAGCCCTATTTTTGCGGAGAATTCACCCGCATTCATCAGTCCGAGTCCGTCGGTCCTGCGCCGGGCCGACCGGACGTGTGCCAGCAGAGTCGCTTCGTGCACTGCAGTCCCCCTTTCAGCCGTGCAAACTCGCGCCCTCCCGGGGGGACCCCGACGAAAACCCCACACGCTGCGCGATACATTGTTCGGCGCCAGTGTGCCACCGGCGCGATAAGCAAATCATAAGTTGGCTGTTCGCCACCCCTTCGGTCTAGCGGGACCCGAGTGGACGGCAGCCTTCTCTTCCAGGACTTCCCGATCAAGCGATCGCGTGCTATGCGCGAAAACGGCGGCTAAACCGATGTCAGCCGGCAGTCTTCGCTTCCATTCCTCTCGATCCGCGTCCGGTGCGACAGATGCTGCATGGCGTCCGAACCACCCACGAGAGGAAAGACAGGCCGCCGATGTCCGAAACACCCACGTTCACCGCCCACCGCGGGCTGCGACTGTTCGCGATCGCCTTCGTGTTCCTCGCCGCCACGCTGGGCCTGGCCCAGACCGCGTCGGCCGCGCCCGCCCCGGCGCCGCAGGCGGCGGTCCAGGCGTTCGCCGCCGCCCCGCAGGACGCGTCGGGCCCGAGCGTCGCCGCGTCGTGGAGCTGCACCACCTACTTCTACTCCAACGCGATCGACCGCTACTGCACCGTCTACTCCGGTTACCTCCGCTCCTACATCTCGTGCAGCAACGGCTGGACCTACTACTCGCCGTGGGTCGGCCCCGGCCGCTGGCGCATCCTCCAGATCTGCCCGAGCGGCACCTACCGCACCGGTTCGGGCGTCCAGACCGTCGGCTGATCCGGCGGCCGACCCCCGGGGCCCCGGCGACCACGGTCGTCGGGGCCCCGGCCCGTCCTCACACGTCGGCCAGGGCGGCGGCCGGAGCGAGCCGCGCGGCCCGCACCGCCGGGTACACCCCGGCCAGCACCCCGATCACGACCGCCGCGCCGACCCCGCCGACCAGCACCGGCACCGGCAGCACCGCGGGCCAGCCCTGGCTGACCGCGTACGCCGCGGTGACCGCCGTGCCCAGCAGCACCCCGATCCCGCCGCCCAACCCGGCCAGCAACGCCGACTCCGCCAGGAACTGCGTGCGCACCTGACCGCGCGTGGCGCCCAACGCGCGGCGCAACCCGATCTCGCGCCGGCGCTCCAGCACCGAGATGACCATCGTGTTCGCCACGCCGATGCCGCCCACCAGCAGGGCGATCCCGCCCAACCCGAGGAACAGCGCCGAGTACGCCCGTTCGGTGAGCCGCTGCGCCGCCAACGCGTCCGACGGCCGGCTCACCAGGACCTCGTTGGGCCGCGCCGGGTTCGCGGTGCGGCCGAGCACGGACTTGACCGCCTCCAGGGCGTGGTCGCGCACCCGGACGTAGATCAGGCCGGGGTGCCCGTCGAACCCGAGGTAGCGCTGCGCCGCCGCCCACCCGACCAGGGCCGACCCGTCGACCTCCGGCGCGAGGGCCACCGGCTCCAGCACGCCCACCACCTGGAAGGGCCGGTCGTCGATCCACACCAGCGGCGCCGGCCGGTCGGCCGCCAGGGACACGCCGAGCTGGTGCGCGGCCCGGTCGCCGAGCACCACGGTCGGGTACTCGGCCCCGCCGGGCGACAGGAACGTCCCCGCCCGCACCCGGCCGCGCAGCACCTGCAACAGGTCGAGCCGGCTCGCGGACACGCGGATGCCGCCGGTCTCCTCCGCCGGCACCTGGTCGCTGCGCCGCACCGAGGCCGTCGTGACCCCGGTGGCGCTGACCGCCTCCACCGGCGCGATCCGGCCGATCATGGCCACCGACTCGGTCGGCAGCTTGGCCTTGGCGGCGCTGAACAGGTCGTTGCCGGGCGCGACGGTGAGCAGGTTCGGGCCCAGCGCGGCGATCTGCTCGCGCAGCGCGGCCTGGTTGGACGCCGGGACGCCGACCACGGCGACCAGCGCGCCGATCCCGATCGCGATGCCCAGCGCGGCGAGGACGGTACGTGCCATCCGCGTGCGCAGCCCGACCGTGCCCAGCCGCGCGACGTCGGCGAGGCCGAGGCGCGTGGCCCGCGGCGGGACCGGCGGTGGGGTGTTCGCCGCGCCGGTCGGGTCCGGGCGCGGGGCGCGGGGCGTCGGGGTGGTCATCGCCGCCACCCCGTGTCCAGCCGGACCCGCCCGTCCAGCACCTCGATGCGCCGCGGCGACGACCCCGCCACCGCCGGGTCGTGCGTGATCAGCACGACCGTCGTGCCCTCGGCGTTGAGGTCGCGCAACAGCGCCAGCACCTCGCCGCCGGAGGTCGAGTCGAGGTTGCCGGTGGGTTCGTCGGCGAGCACCACCACCGGCCGGTTCACCACCGCGCGGGCGATCGCGACCCGCTGCTTCTCCCCGCCGGACAGCTCCGCCGGCAGGTGGTCGGCGCGGTGCGCGAGCCCGACCCGCGCCAGCGCGCCGTCCGCCGCCCGACCGCGCTCCCGCGCCGGCACCCCCCGGTACACCAGGGCCGCCACCACGTTCTGCCGCGCGGTGAGCCCCTCCACCAGGTGGAACTGCTGGAACACGAACCCGATCCACGACGCCCGCAGCGCCGACAGCCGCCGGTCCGGCAGGCCGCCGACGTCGTGGCCGTTGACCAGGACCCGCCCCGTCGTGGGCCGGTCCAGCGTGCCGAGCAGTTGCAGCATCGTGGACTTGCCCGACCCGGACGGCCCGACGATGGCCACCATCTCCCCCGCCGCGACCCGCACCGACGCCTCGCGCAGCGCCACCACCCCGCCGGGGTGCACCTTCGACACCCCGTCCAGCTCCAGGATCGCCGTCACGCCGTCGTCACCACCTCTTGGCCCTCGGCCAACCCCTCGCCGGACACCTCGACCAGCCCCGCGGCGAACAGGCCCAGCGCCACCGGCACCAGCCGCCGCCCGTCCACCAGCTCGACCGCGTACCCGCCCTCGGCCAACGCCACCAACGCCTGCACCGGCACGGCGAGCACCCCGTCCCGCCGCTCGCCGAACAGCACGACCCGCACCCGGCCCGACTCCGGCGCGGCGGCCGGGTCGTCCAGGGCGACGGTGAGCAGCAGGGTGCCGCCGTCCTTGTCGTCCGCCTTCTCCGCGACCGCGCGGACCTTCCCCGGCGCGGTCCGCCGGTCGGGCAGCACGACGTCCACCTTCGCCCCGGCGACGGCGTAGGGCCGCCGCGAGTCGGCCAGTTCGACCGAGACGAGCCGTTCGACGCCGGTCACCGTCATCAGGTCGGCCTCGCCGGGAGCGCCCAGCCGCGCGGTCAGCGCGTGCACCCGCACCGCGCCCGGCAGCACCAGCACGTCACCGGGCGCGAGCACGCCGTCCACGGCCAACCCGGCGGCCTTCTCCCACTTGCGCAACGCCCGCGCGGTGCCGGCGGTGAACTTGTCGTCCGGGGTGGAGTCGGCGTGGCCCAGCGCGGCGAGGTTCTCCTCCAGGACCAGCACGTCCGGGCCGGCCGGGACGCCTTCGCGCAGCTCCCGGTACAGCGGGGTCGTGCCGAACAGCAACGGCACGGCGACCGCGTCCACGGCGTAGAGCGCTTCGCCGCGGCCGACCTGCCGGCCGGGTTCGGGCAGCCAGGTGATGGTGCCCGCGCGGCGGCCGGCGACCGCGGTGGCGGGGCCGTGGCCGAGTTCGCCGTCCACCTGGACGCGGTCCACGAGGTCGGTCCGGGCGACCTTGGCCGTGGCGGGCGGGCGCGCGGGCGCCGCCGGCTCGGGGTCGGCCCCCGTCGCCGACCGCGTGGCCACGACGACCCCGGCGTTGGCCGCCACCAGGAGCACCGCGGCGGCGGACCACACCCGCCGCCG
>NZ_JBEZBW010000107.1:0-26843 GCF_040647305.1 Saccharothrix sp. NPDC042600
AAATTCGGCTGCACCCGACCAAAAGTGTGGTAGCCCTTCGGGCGGGCCATACGGAGATGACACAAGCAAGAAGCCCGGCTTGGGTTGTGTCCCCTTCGGTGGACTGCCCGCCGGCGGCTTCGCCGCCCTTGTTTTTCGTGTCAGCGTAGGCGGGTGACGCGGACGTCGCGGGCGCCCAGGTCTTCGCCGCACGTGGTGCATTCGACCTTCACGTCCACGTCCCCGCCGCAGTCCTTGTGGTGCAGGTCGAATGACGGGCCGTCGGCTGGGGCCATCCACTTGTCGCCCCACTTGCGCAGGGCCATCAGCACCGGGTACAGGTCCAGGCCCTTCTCGGTGAGCCGGTACTCGTAGCGGGTGCGCGAGTCCTTGTACGGGACGCGCCGCAGGATGCCCTCGTCCACGAATGTCGCCAGGCGCTCGGTGAGCACGCTGCGCGAGATGTCCATGGCGGATTGGAAGTCCTCGAACCGGCGCGTTCCCAGGAACGCCTGTCGGAGCAGCAGCAGTGTCCACCGCTCGCCCAGCAGGGCGGCGGGCAGCGACAGCGTGCACAGCTCGTCGACGACCTTGACGCGGGACATGGCCTCCAGAATACCCCTTGCGTTCGGAAACAGGACCCAGCTAGGGTTCGGAATCCGAACCTTGGGGGCGTGTCCGATGACCACTGTTCGCGTGCTCGACCGGGACGGGGCCGGCGCCGCCGTCGACGCCGTGTTCGACGGCCTCTCCGCCCAGAGCCGCTACCTGCGGTTCCACGCCCCGATGCCGCGCCTGACCGCGTCCATGCGCCGCCAGTTGACCGACCTGGACGGCTGGCAGCGCGCCGCCGTCGTCGCCGAGTGCGGGCAGCGGGCGGTCGGCATCGCGCGGTTGGCCGCGACCAGCGGCGGCTGCGCGGAGATGGCGGTCGCCGTGGTGGACCGGTGGCAGCGCAAGGGGGTCGGCACGCGCCTGATCACCGCCCTGGGCAACCTCGCGGTGGAACTGGACTACTCGGCGCTGACCGGCGACATCCTGCACGAGAACCTCGCGATGATGGCCCTGGTCCGCCGCGCCTTCCCCGGCGCGCGCCTGGAACCCACCGAGGACGAGGTGGTGCGGGTGACCTACCCGCTCACCTTCACGCTCACCCACGAGGAGCTGGTGGCGGACTTGCGCTGGTGACCACAATCGAGGCCATGCGAAAGGTACTCGGGTTGACCGCGGTCCTGGTGCTCCTCCTCGCTACGCCGCCCGCGTCGGCCTCCCCACCACCGGACCAGCCCCTCCCCGGGTACACGATCGACAACCCGCCGCTGCCGCCCGCCACCGTCGGCGGCCAACCCAGCCGGGTTCTCCAGGGCGTGCACGAGCACGCCGCCTACACCATCGAGGTCCCGCCCCGCTGGAACGGCCGGCTCGCCATGTGGGCGCACGGCTACCGCGGCGCGAGCACCGTGCTCACCGTGGACCCGCCCGGCTTCGGCCTGCGCCAGAAGCTGCTCGACCAGGGCTTCGCGTGGGCGGCCTCCAGCTACTACGCCAACAACTACGACGTGAAGGCCGGCGTCGAGAGCACGCACGACCTCGCGAAGGAGTTCGCCAAGCTCGTCGACAAGCCCAAGGACGTGTTCCTGCTCGGCGTCTCCATGGGCGGCCACGTCACCGGGCGGTCGCTGGAGCAGTACCCGCACTTCTACAAGGGCGCGCTGCCGATGTGCGGCGTGCTCGGCGACCACGAGCTGTTCGACTTCTTCCTGGACTACCAGGTCGTGGCGCAGGCGCTGGCCGGCATCGACGCCTACCCGCTGCCCGACGACTACCTGTCCGCCGTCGTGCCGCGCATCAAGGACGCCCTCGGCCTCAACGGCACGCCCAACGACCTCGGCAGGCAGTTCGCGCAGGTCGTGATCAACCGGTCCGGCGGGCCGCGGCCGGGCGCGGAGGCGGCGTTCGCGTTCTGGAAGGACTTCCTGTTCCAGTTGTCCGCGACCAGCACCGGCGACGGCCTGTCCACCGACCCGAGCCAGCTCGCCACCAACGTCCTCACGCGCTACGCCCCGAACTCGCCGGTGGACCTCAACCACAAGACCGAGCGGGTGTTCCCGGAGAACCTCAAGGCGCGGCTGACGCCGAAGCTCACCGAGGTCCCGCGCATCGACGGCCGCCCGACCGCGCCCGTGCTGTCCCTGCACAACCTCGGCGACCTGTTCGTGCCGTTCTCGATGGAGCAGCAGTACCGGCGGGACGTGCGCCTGCACGGCAAGGGCGACGCCCTGGTGCAGCGGGCGATCCGGGCGGTCAACCACTGCGAGTTCAGCCCCGCCGAGGCGGGCCGGGCCTGGGACGACCTGGTCGCCTGGGTGGACACCGGCAAGCGGCCCGACGGCGACGTCGTGGACGACCCGGCGGTGGTCGCGGCCCCGGCCTACGGCTGCCGGTTCACCGACCCGACCGCGTACGGGACGGGCAGCCGCAGGCTGTTCCCCGCTTGCTGAGCGGTATCGATCGGCGGCCGGACAACCGGGTGGTGCCGCCGGCAGGGTCTCGGGCGGACGACCCCGGGCGGTATGGGATGGGGAGGTGCACAACTCGCCGGACGCCGCTACCGGTACGACCACCACCGCGCGCATGGACCTGCGCGCCCGCGCGCGGGGTGAGGTGACCCTGTTGTCCCCCTCGGGGCGGCTGGACCTGTCCACCTACGCGGTGCTGCGGGACGGGCTGCTCAAGCACGTCGCCGAGCAACCCGTCGCCGTGGTCGTCGTGCTCGGGCCGGCGCTGGAGATCGGCAGCGACACGCTGGCCGGGGTGTTCGGCGCGGTGTGGCTGCGGTCCTGCCGGTGGCCGGGCGTGCCGGTGGTGCTGGTCGCCACCACCGACCGGCACCGCCGCCTGCTCTCGCGCACCGGGCTGCGCCGGTTCCTGCCGTGCCACGACCGGTTGAGCACGGCGCTGGCCGAGGTGGGCGCGCCGCCGCCGCGCCGCCGCGACCAGGCCGTGCTGCCCACCGACACCAACGCCGCCGACCTGGCCCGCGACTTCACCCGCCGCACCTGCCAGTCCTGGGGCGGGCTGCACGAGGTCACCGCGCGGGCGGTGTTGCTGGCGGCCGAGCTGGTGGTGGTCGCCCGGCGGCTGTCCGGTCGGGCCACCTCCCTGGAGCTGCGCGTGGAGCGGACGCCGCGGCAGCTCACCGTGGCCGTCCGCTACACCTCCGCGCAGCCGGCCCACCCGGGCCGGGCCCCGGACATGACCCGGGTGCACCGCCTGGCGACCGCGTGCGGTTCGACGCCGACCCTGGGGCGGGGCGACATCGTGTGGGCCGCGGTCGCGCTGGCCGAGTCGTCGTGACGGCGCTCAGCAGGTGGTGAACAGGTCCCGGGCGGCCTGGTCGGCGCGCGGCTCGTCCTCGGCGATGACCGCCTCGCGCAGCGCCCGGGCCGCGTCCCGGCACTTGGCGGCCGACGCGCTGTCGTCCTCGGCGCGCTTGCGGGCGGACTCGGCGGACTTCTGCGCGTCCTTCGCCTTGGCCGTCTCGTCCCGCGCGTCCTTGAGCTGCTTGGCGGACTCGGAGACCTGCTCCTCCTTCTCCGCGACCTGACCGGTGAGCCGGTCGTTCCGGCTCGACTCGTTCGCGAACAGGATCCCGAACACGCCGGCGGTCGCGAACAACACCACCGCGATGATCGACAACACGATCAGGCCGGTCTTCTTGCGCGGCGCGCCGGATTCACCCGCGGTCGGCGACGGGAATCCACCGGCCGGCGTGGCGGGCGGGAATCCGGTCGGCGCGGCGGGCTGGAATACGTCGGTCGGCGTGGCGGGCGCGAAACCGTCGGCCGGCGTGGCGGGTGGGGTCGGCTGGACCTGCGCGACCTGCTCGGGGTGGAGGCTGTAGGCCTCCAGCACCGGGAACGACGGCGGGTTCTCCGGTCTTCCGGAGTCCGGGTAGGTCATGGCAATCCCCCCTGAAAGATGTGCGCCCAGTATGGCGGCGACCGCACGATTCCGGCACTGGAATTCCCGTTTCCGCACAAATGATCCCGCGTTACGTGAATCGCATCTCAAGAACAGGCGAACGGAGTACCCCGAACGCGCTCGTCGCCGTCGTGCGCCGGAGGCCGAGGTTCCCTGCTCCACCCGGACCCGGCGAGCGCGGCGAAGATACGCGCCGTGTTGCGCCGTCGCCTCGATGGACCGGCGGCGTCGCGGCGGTAGCCTGGCCCGGTGCCGCTTCTGGGACCTGCCGACGAGTTGCCCCGATCGCCCCGCCGGGTCGTCGTCGCGGGCACGTCGGGCTCGGGCAAGACCACGTTGGCGCGCCAGATCGCCGTCGAACTCGGTCTGTCCTATGTGGAGATGGACTCGCTGTTCCACGGTCCACAGTGGACGCAACGGCCGGAGTTCGAGGACGACGTGCGCGCGCTGGTGCGCGGCGAGGCCTGGGCCACGGAGTGGCAGTACACCCGGGCCCGCCCGCTGCTGCTCGAACGCGCGGACACCCTGGTGTGGCTGGACCACCGCAAGCACACCGTGCTGCGGCGGATCACCGTCCGCACGGTGCGCCGCAGGCTGCGCAACGAGCAGTTGTGGAACGGCAACGTGGAGCCGCCGCTGCGCACCGTGTTCACCGACCGGGAGCACATCCTGCGCTGGGCGTGGAAGTCCCACCGCCGGACCGGCGAACGGGTGGCGGCGGTGCTGGCGGGCGAGCACGGTCCCCGACTGGCGGTGATCCGCCTGCGCGGGCAGCGTGAGGTGGACCAGTGGCGCGCCGGACCCCTCCGGCGCGCGGCGGAGCGCGGTGAGAGGTCGGTGCGATGAGGACGGCGTTGGTGCTGGGTGGAACCGGCATGCTGAAGGGCTGCGCGGACGAGCTCCTGGCGCAGGGCTGGCGGGTGGTCCTCCCCAGCCGCCGCGCGGGCTCCGGTCCGGGGTCGGCGGCCCGGCGGGCCCTGGGCGCCCGCGGCCACGTGCCCCAGCACGAGGGCAACCAGCCGAAACTGGTCGAGGCCGACTGGTCCCGGCCGGCTGAGCTGGCCGAACGCGTCCGCGCGGTCCTGGAGGCGCCCGCCGACCTGCTGGTGGCCTGGGTGCACGCGAGCTACCGGGTCCCGGTCCTGGAGGCGGTGGCCCCGCTGCTCGCCCCGGGCGCGCCGGTCGTGGAGGTCCACGACATCGGCGACATCAACCCCCGCGAGGGCGTGCGGGACCCGATCCTGTCCGGTCACCCGACCCAGCAGGTGGTGCTGGGCTTCATCCGCCACGGCTCCACCACGCGCTGGCTCAGCCACGAGGAGACCTCGGTCGGCGTCCTGGAGGCGGTGCACCGGGCGCTGGACGGCAAGTCGGCCTCCATCCACCAGATCGGCGAGGTGGACACCTGGGTGGTCCGCTCGTAGCCCGCGGCTCGTGCGTCAGGGCTTGAGGCCGCGCACCAGCAGCAGCACGGCCTCGCGGACGTCGGCCAGCGTCCGCTCGGGCTGGAAGACCTGCCAGTCCAGGGCGATCACCAGCAGGGTGCCGAACAGCGCCGCCGACGCCGTGCCCACCTGGACCCCGTCGGGCAGCCGGCCCTCGTCGGACAGCCGCTGCATCTGCCCCCGCACGATCGACACGATGTCGTCGCGCAGCAGGCTCAGCGTCCCGTGCCACTGGCCCGGCGTCCGCCACAGCTCGCTGACCAGCAGCTGCCCGAACGCCGGGTACTCGGCGAAGAAGCCGAGCATCCCGTCGACCAGCGACTCCATCGCGCGGTCGGTCTCGGCCTCGCCCTCCGCCACCCGCAGCCGGGCCGCCAGCAGGTCCACGCCGTGCCGCAGCAGGGCGTCCACCAGGGCGTCCTTGCTGGCGAAGTTGTAGTAGACGGTGCCCTTCGCGACCCCGGCCTCCGCGGCGATCTCGTCGACCGTCACGCTCGCCGCACCCCGTTCGCCGACCAGCTTCAGGGCCGCGTCGAACAACTTCTGCTTGGTCACGGCGGTGCGGCCGGGGCGCGTGCCGGTCACAGCACCAGCTCGGGCTTGAGGCGAGACGGGGTCCACACCCGCTGCTTGTACGCGGCCAGCGTCGACAAGGCAAGGGCGCCGACCAGGTAGGCCACCAGGATCAGGGCGTCGGTCCCGACGCTGCCCAGCGACCCGCCGTACATCAGGTGCCGCAGGCCGTCGACCGCGTACCCCATGGGCAGGCCGTAGTGCAGCGGGTACAGCGGCACCGGGATGGTCTGCCACGGGAACGTGCCGCCGGCGCTGACCAGTTGCAGGATCAGCAGCACCAGGCCGATGAACTTGCCGACCGCGCCGAACAGGGCGTTCAACGCGTGCAGCACGGCCACGAACGTCGCCGACGTCAGCAGCAGGAACCCCAGCGTGCCCAACGGGTGCGACGGCCGGATGTCCACCACCAGCGCCACCACCGAGAACATGACCACCACCTGCGCCGCACCCAGCAGGACACCCGGCAGCCAGCCGCCCAGCGCGACCCGCACCGCGTTCTGCCCGGCCGCGAGCCCCCGCTTGGACAGCGGCTTGAGCAGCAGGAACAGCACGAACGCGCCGATCCAGGTGGCCAGGCCCAGGAAGAACGGGGCCAGGCCCGCGCCGTAGGTGCCCGCCGAGGTCTGGCTGACCCCGCGCACGTTCACCGGGTCGCCGATGGTGTCGGCGGTGGCGTGGCGGGTCGGGTCGTCGGGGTTGGGGATCTGCTGGACGCCCGCGTTCAGCCCGTCGCGCAGCTGGTTCGCGCCGTCCACGAGCTTCTGCTCGCCGTCGCGCAACGACAGCGCGCCGTCGCGGAGCTGGGCGTTGCCGCTCGCGACCTGCGCCGCGCCGTCGTTGAGCCGGGTGATGGCGTCGGTCAGGGCCGGGGTGGCGGCGGCGAGCTGGGCCGCGCCGTCGGCGACCTGCCTGGACCCGTCGGACAGCGTCCGCAACTGGCCGGCCGCGCCCTGGACCTTGGCGTTCGCGTCGTCCACCGGCGCGCGGACGTCGGTCATGGCCTGCACGACCCGTTGCACCTGCTCCTCGGTGAACCCGAGCGCGCGCAGGCGGTTCGCGACGTCGCCGTTGAACTGGTCCAGCCGGCCGACCAGGGCCTGCGACTTGGCCGCGTAGTCCTCGGCGGTCCGGGCGACGGTCTCGTTGCCGTCGGAGACCTGCTTCGCGCCGTCGGCCAGCTGTTGGGACTTGCGCGGCAGGTCGGCCGTCGAATCACGCAGTTGCTTCAAGCCCGCCGAGACCTGCGCCGACCCGTCGGCCAGCGGCACCGCGCCGTTGACGATCTTCACGCTGCCGTCGTAGGCCTCCTGCGTGCCGGCCGCCAGCCGGGTGGCGCCGTCGGCGGCCTCCACGGTCTTCTGCCGGATCGTGGAGAACCCGAGCAGGAACTTGTCCGCCGCCTCCGCGCCCACCTTCACCGACACCGACCGGCGCACCTCCGCGACCACCTGGTTGGCGATGGTCGAGCCGAGGTAGTTGTTGGCGTCGTTGGTGGTCAGCATGATCACGCCCTGGCGCGGCTGGAAGTCGCCGGTGGACAGCAGGGCCTGCGAGAAGTCCTCGGGCAGCGTCAGCGCGAAGGTGTACTTGCCGCCGCGCACGCCCGCCTCGGCGTCCTGCTCGCCCACCCGGTGCCAGTCGAACCGGTCGCCGTTGACCAGCTCGGCGGCGACCTCCTCGCCGGCGTTCTTGAACTGGCCGTCGCTGGTGGTCGCGCCCTTGTCCTCGACGACCAGCGCGGCGGGGACCTGCTTGAGGTTCGCGTACGGGTCCTTGTTGGCGTAGAGGTAGAGCGCGGCGTAGAGCAGCGGCACGAGGCACAGGGCGAGCACGGCCAGCTTGGGAAGCTTGCCGGAGGTGATGCGGCGCAGCTCGTTGAACGCCATCCGCAGGGCGGTCACGACTTCTCCTCGGAGTCTTCGGTGGTCCCGACGGCGTCGTTGTCGGCGGTGGTGTCCAGGACGTTGTCGGAGCCCAGGCGCGCGACGGGGGCGTCCAGCGCGGCGGCGGAGACGGTGGTGCACAGCACGACCACGGACCGCTCGGCGGTCACGTGCTCGCGGGCCGACTTCCACCAGGTGGCGGGGTCGCCGTGGTAGCGGTCGGGGGTGTCCAGCACCAGGACCTCGGCACCCGGCCGCCCGGCGGCCAGTTCCAGCATCAGCGAGCACCGGAGATCGGCCGGCACGTACTCGTAGCGCGTGGTCAGGTGCTCGTCCGCGCCGCGCTCGACCAGCCAGTCGGCCACGGCCTTGCGCCCGCTGCGGCGCCCGTTCATGGCCAGCTCCTCGCCGACCACGCCCGCCAGCGTCAACGACGCCTCCGGCTCGTTCACCCCGGGGGAGTCGACCAGCACGACGTGCCGCCGCAGCAGCGCGGCGTCCGGCGACACGGTCCCGGTGCTGGGCCGCATCCGGCCCGACAGCACCAGCGCGAGCGCGGTGTGCCCGGCCCCGGGCGGTCCCGCCACCAGCACCGCCTCGCCCGCCGGCACGCGCAGTCCGGTCGGCTTGAGCAACGGGCCGTGCGGCCCGGCGACGCCGACGCGCTGGGCGTGGATCTCCACGAGGTGCCCTCCTTTGAACTGACCGGTCAGTTCAAATAGTGGCGCAGCCGTCGGCACCCCGCAACCCGAGCACGTGTGACGTCGATCGACCGCCGCTACAGCATGCGGTCAGCCGCGCACCCGCGCAGCACGTCCTAGCGGAGCGCGCCGGCGGGCCGGACCTCCCAGACCGTCCACAGCGGGCGGTAGCCCTGCCGCGGCCAGAACACCGAGGACAGCGGGTTCGGCGGGTTGTAGTAGAGGTAGGTGCCCACCGTGCCCAGCCGGTGCAGCTCCCGGTGCGCGTGGGCCATCAGCCGCTGCCCGATCCCGGTCCCGCGGGCGCCCGGCAGCACCGACACGCAGTTGACGTACCCCCACCGCCCGAGCGGGAGCCGCGTGGACGTCCAGTTGCCCGGCTCGGACACCACCACCGCGCACTCCGCCAGCGCCACGGCGATGCCGTCCCGCTCGGCCAGCCACGCCGGACCGCCCGCCGCCAACCGCTCGGCCAGCGTCCGCCGCTTCAGCTCCGCCGCCTCCGGCCGGTCGACCGTGGACCCGACCAGGGCCGAGTACCGGAGTTCGGCCAGCGCCAGGGCCAGCACGGTGTCCAGGTCGGCCGGGGTCGCCCGGCGGATGGTCAACGACGCGTCCGCGGGCGGCGGACCGGCCCGGCGCACGGCGATCACCGACAGCGGCACCAGCCCGTGGTCCAGCAGCACCCGGGCGGCCTCAGCGTCGCGGCTCGGCCAGGTCAGCACGCACGCCGAGTCCTGCTCGGCCGGGCCCACGCGGTCCATCCGGTGCCGCCACGCCCGCAGCAACGCGTCCATCGCCGCCGCGCCGCCGCCGCCCACCAGCGGCGTCAGCTCCCAGACCTCGGTGGCCGACCACAGCCGCGCGGCGGACCGGCGGTCGTGGACCTGCCTGGTCAGCACGCCCGCCACCCTGGTCCCGTCCGGCAGGGCCGCGGTCACCACGTCGCCGTCCGGCGGCGCGGTCACCGCGGGCAACAACGGGTCCAAGCACGCGAAGCGCGCGCTCTGCGCCTCCACCAGCCCCCGACTGACGGTCATGCACCGCAGGTTACGGCTTGCGCGTCCGCAGGATCGCGGTCCCGGGGAACAGCCGCCCGCGCAGGGGGGACCACTGGCCCCACCTCCGGGTGTGGCCGGCGGGCCACTCGGGCTCCACCACGTCCTCCAGCACCAGGCCCGCCGCGACCAGGGCGCGCACGTAGTCGCCCATGGTGCGGTGGTGCTCCACGTACGTGGCGCGGCCGGTGTCGTCGACCTCCACGTACGGGGTGCGGTCGAAGTACGACTGCGTCACGGTCAGTCCGCCCGGCCCCGGGTCGTCCGGGAAGATCCACCTGATCGGGTGGGTCACCGAGAACACCCACGGCGCGCCCGGCCGCAGCACCCGCGCGACCTCCGCGAACACCTCGCCGACGTCGGCCACGAACGGCACCGCGCCGAACGCCGAGCACGCCGCGTCGAAGCTGCCCGCCGCGAACGGCATCTGGTCCGCGCTGGCCTGCACCAGCGGCACGTCGAGGCCGGTCGAGGCGTTGCCCGCGACGGCGTGCCGCAGCATGCCCGCGGAGATGTCGAAGGCCACCACGTCCGCGCCCGCCGCCTTCAGCCACCGCGCGCACGGGGCGGACCCGCACCCGACCTCCAGCACCCGCCGGCCGGCCACGTCGCCCAGGTAGCGCGCCTCGGCCTCGCGCACGCCCTCCGGGCACCACACGAACTCCGCCGCGCCCAGGAAGTCGCCGTGCTCGGCGTGGTAGTCGTCGGCGTCGGCGTCCCACCAGATGCGGTTCGCGGTCCGGGACTCGGCGGCGTCGGCCCCGCGCTTGGCGATACCGGTGGTGCCCAGCGCGAGTTCCGCGCCGGCGTGCTGGTCGGACACACTGCTCCTTCGAGGGGTACCGGTTTGCCCGGTGGTCGTCGGGCCGCGTACGATACCGCCCGCGTAGTGGGTTCGCGCTGCCCATGATCGGTGTGCAGTCACGGGATCGGTCGTCGGGGGAAGCCTTGCCTCCCGCGCAGCGTTGCACCCAAGGCCAGACAACCCCAATCCGTACCGGAGCCACCTACCTAATGTCCACCGACACCACCACTGTCCCGGCTGCCACCGCGCCGAAGCAGCAGATCGCTATCAACGATATCGGGACGGAGGAGGACTTCCTCGCCGCCATCGACAAGACCATCAAGTACTTCAACGATGGCGATATCGTCGAGGGCACCATCGTCAAGGTCGACCGGGACGAGGTCCTGCTCGACATCGGCTACAAGACCGAGGGCGTCATCCCCTCGCGAGAGTTGTCGATCAAGCACGACGTCGACCCCAACGAGGTTGTGAAGGTCGGTGACGAGGTCGAGGCCCTGGTCCTCCAGAAGGAGGACAAGGAAGGTCGGCTGATCCTCTCCAAGAAGCGCGCGCAGTACGAGCGCGCCTGGGGCACCATCGAGGCGCTCAAGGAGAAGGACGAGCCGGTCCGCGGCACCGTCATCGAGGTCGTCAAGGGCGGCCTCATCCTGGACATCGGCCTCCGGGGCTTCCTCCCCGCCTCGCTCGTGGAGATGCGGCGCGTCCGCGACCTCCAGCCCTACGTGGGCCGCGAGCTGGAGGCGAAGATCATCGAGCTGGACAAGAACCGCAACAACGTGGTCCTGTCCCGCCGCGCCTGGCTGGAGCAGACCCAGTCCGAGGTCCGCAGCGAGTTCCTCAACCAGCTGCAGAAGGGCCAGGTCCGCAAGGGCGTCGTGTCCTCCATCGTCAACTTCGGCGCCTTCGTGGACCTGGGTGGCGTGGACGGCCTGGTGCACGTCTCCGAGCTGTCCTGGAAGCACATCGACCACCCGTCCGAGGTCGTCGAGGTGGGCCAGGAGGTCACCGTCGAGGTCCTCGACGTCGACATGGAGCGCGAGCGCGTGTCGCTGTCGCTCAAGGCGACGCAGGAAGACCCGTGGCGCCAGTTCGCCCGGACCCACGCGATCGGCCAGATCGTGCCGGGCAAGGTCACCAAGCTGGTTCCGTTCGGCGCGTTCGTCCGCGTGGACGAGGGCATCGAGGGCCTGGTCCACATCTCCGAGCTGGCCGAGCGCCACGTGGAGATCCCGGAGCAGGTCGTCCAGGTCGGCGACGACGTCATGGTCAAGGTCATCGACATCGACCTCGACCGCCGGCGGATCTCGCTGTCGCTCAAGCAGGCCAACGAGGGCTTCACGGTCGACTCCGAGTTCGACCCGACCCAGTACGGCATGGCCGCCGAGTACGACGACCAGGGCAACTACATCTACCCCGAGGGCTTCGACCCGGAGACCCAGGAGTGGCAGGAAGGCTTCGACAAGCAGCGCGAGGAGTGGGAGCGGCAGTACGCCGAGGCCCACCTGCGCTACGAGGCCCACATGAAGCAGGTCGCCAAGGCCGCCGCGGCCGAGGAAGAGGCCGCGGGCGAGACCAACTACTCGTCGGGCGGCGACGCCCCGGCGTCCACCGGTGGCGGCGCTCCGGCGCAGGCCGGTGGCACGCTGGCCAGCGACGAGCAGCTGGCCGCGCTCCGCGAGAAGCTGTCGGGCGGCGCCTGATCAGCGCATCGGGCGGTTTGAAGTGACCGTCTGAACGCAACGCCGCAACGGCCCCGCATCGGTTACGGTGCGGGGCCGTTGTCGTGCGCTAAGTTGTGATCCCTATGGGTGCGCGAACGAGGCGGTTGGCGGCGTTGGGCCTGGTGGTGACGGCCCTGGGGGCGTGTGCGCGGGAGAAACCCCCGGCGGCCCCGCCACCCCAGATCCCCACCATCGTGGCCCCGACCAGCGCGAGCAAGATCCGCCCCATGGTCGACCGGCCGATGCCGGAGGACTGCGAGCTGATCGTGCCCGTCGAGCGGGTCAACGAGCTGATCGGCCGCAAGATGGAGGGGGAGCTGAAGATGATCGTCGGCATCCCCGAGCCGTCCATCGCGCGCACCGCGAAGATCGACTGCTACCACGACGTGCCCAAGGGCAAGAACTTCGCCGAGTCGCCGCTGATCATCGGGCTCGCGACCTACGAGGACGAGGCGTCGGCCAAGGAGCGGGTGGCCGAGAGCGTCGAGGCGGAGAAGAAGGAGGGCGGGCAGGCGAGCGAGGTCGAGGTGACCAAGCACAAGGCGCAGTTGGTCACGACCGGCGCCGAGCGGCTGCTGATCGGGTCGTTGGGGAAGACGACCTACGTGGTGCGCACCAAGGCCGGCTACCTGCCCGAGGACAAGGTGAAGGACATGCTGACGGCGCTGGCCGTGCAGTCCATGACGCCCATCGAGGACGCCTGAAGTCGATCGCGGCCCGTCCCGGTTCCCGGCAGACTGTGCGCCATGTTGCGCGTTGGCCTCTCGGGGGGCATCGGGTCGGGTAAGTCGACGGTGGCGGGCAGGCTCGCGGAGCACGGGGCGGTGGTGATCGACTCCGACCGGCTGGCCCGGGAGGTGGTCGAGCCGGGCTCGCCGGCGTTGCGGGACATCGAGGAGGCGTTCGGGGCGTCCGTGCTCAACGCGGACGGGTCGCTGGACCGGGCGGCCCTGGCCGAGCGGGTGTTCGGGTCGGGGGACGACCGCGACCGGCAGACCCTCAACGGGATCACGCACCCCCGGATCGCCGCGCGGACCGCCGAGCTCATCGCCGCCGCGCCGGAGGACGCGATCATCGTCCACGACGTGCCGCTGCTGGTGGAGAACGGCCTGGCGCCCGCCTACCACCTCGTGGTCATCGTCCACGCCGACCCCGAGCAGCGGGTCAAGCGGCTGGTCGGCCGCGGCCTGGACGAGCAGGACGCCCGCAACCGCATGGCCAAGCAGGCCACCGACGAGCAGCGCCGCGCCGTGGCGGACGTGTGGCTGGACAACAGCGGCACCCCCGACCAGGTCCTGCCGGCCGTGGACGAGCTGTGGGCGGACCGGCTGGTGCCCTACGAGGCCAACGTGCGCCTGCGCCGCTACGCCGGCGGCCCGCCGAAGGTGGTGCCCTACGACGAGACCTGGCCGATGCAGGCCGAGCGCATCGCCAAGCGGATCTCACTGGCGGCGGGCGGGCGGCACGTCGAGCACATCGGGTCCACGGCGATCCCCGGCCTGGCGGCCAAGGACGTGCTGGACTTCCAGCTCGGCGTCACGTCGATGGAGGAGGCCGAGGGGCTCGCCGACGCGCTGGCGGAGGCCGGGTTCCCGGCGCTGGGCTACGGCGAGGACGCCGTGCGGTTCGGCGACCCGGCGGAGTGGGTGAAGCGGCTGCACGCGGGCACGGACCCCAAGCGGCGGGTCAACCTGCACGTCCGGGTCGAGAACGGCCCGGCGTGGACGTGGGCGGTCCGGTTCCGGGACTGGCTGCGGGTCGACGAGGCCGCCCGCCGCGAGTACGAGGCCGTGAAGCTGGAGCTGTCCTCGCAGTTCGCCGGCGACCGCGACGGGTTCGCCTACGGGGACGCCAAGGAGCCGTTCATGGCGGCCGCGGTCGAGCGCATGGCGGCCTTCTACAGGGACGGCCAGACGTCGTAGATGCCGCGGTGGGTCAGCCACGCGCCCAGGTCGTGGCGGTGCAGGCTGACCTGCTCCAGCGTGCGGTGCACGGTGCGCAGGGCCTGGTCGGCGTCCTCGGGGCCGAGGACCCGGCCGGCCACCGCCGCCGCGAACTCCTCCGACCGCACGATGCGCGCCGTGGTGCCGCCGGGCACGGCCAGGCCGAGCAGGAGGTCGGTGGTGCGCCACGACCGGCCGTCGCGCTGCACGCGGACCGCGCTGAGCACGCTGGGGCCGCTGCGGGCGTGCCGGGAGCGGGGCCGCTGGTGGGTGAGCCGCAGACCGAGGTCCGGCATCAACCAGGTGACCTCCGAGTCGGAGAACGGGTCCTCCGGGGTCGGGCACTCCAGGCGCAGTCCCCAGTGCTCCACCCGGCACGTCGTCAAGTGCCGCGACATGCCCGAGGAGTAGCTCCGAACAGCGCTGACGGTGTCGACCACGTCGACGAGCTGAGGTGTGATGACCGCTCCCACGCGACCCGAGGGTAGCCGTAAGTGTGCGGCTGGTAACACAGCGGGTCGATTCGTTACATCACGGTCTGTGTAGGGGTAGGTCACTTTCAGGTGACGGACTCGGATGGCGGTTGACCAGCGGGTCTCACCGTCTGTATTACCGTCGACGCCATGTGGTGACCGTTCCCTGAGCGGCAAGCCAACGGACGGTGTCGTGCCCGTGGGCGGCGATTCCCGCCACGGCGCGGTAGGTGGTCTCCAGCGCCCACTGCGCGCGTTCTGGTTGCACAAGACCGCGTTGGAGCGCCATCAGCAGTTCGTCGGTGTCCAACACGCGCACGCTGTGCCCGGTGCGCACGACGAGGTCCAAGTAGAGGTCCACGGTCTTCCACACGGACCCGCTGGAGCTGATCTCCACCACGTCGAGGTAGAGGTCGTAGTCGCACTCGTGGCCGGGGTGCCAGGACTGGCGGGTGACGCGCAGGCCGTGCGCGGGCAGCAGCCACGACTCGAAGTGCGACAGGCGGGGGTGGCCGGGCACCGGCCGGAACATGTAGAGCCCGTCCGCGGTCAGGCGGTACTCGTCGACGCCGCGCAGGATGCCCTTCGGGTCCGTGTTGCTCTTGGCGTCGAGGTCGAAGTACTCGATCTTGGGCGGGTGGATGTGCATGTGCGTGGTCCCTGCGGCGCTCAGCGTCACGTGCGCACCCTATGCACGCGTACCGGCCGAACACCCCGTTCAGTCACCCGAAAGTAGGATGATCGCTTAGTCTTCCGGCCATGTTCGGAATCATCCGCCCGTGCCGCAACCGCCTGGGCGCGGACCTGCGCGAATCCTGGCTGGCGCACCTGTGCGGGCTGTGCCTCGCGCTGCGCGACGACCACGGTCACATGGCGCGGGTGGTGACCAACTACGACGGTCTCGTCATCTCGGCTCTTGTAGAGGCGCAGAGGGGCCGTTCAAGGCGCACCGCGGGGCCTTGTGCGTTGCGCGGGATGCAGTCGGCCGACGTCGCAGTGGGCGCGGGTGCGCGGCTGGCCGCGACGGTGTCGCTGGTGCTGGCGTCGGCGAAGGTCGGCGACCACGTGGACGACCGGGACGGCGCGTTCGCGTCCGCGCCGGTGCGGGGCATCGGGCGGCAGGTGGCGCGGCGCTGGGCGGCGCAGGCGGCGGCCACCGGCGTGGACCTCGGGTTCGACACGTCCGTGCTGGTCGCGGCGGTGGCGCGGCAGTCGGAGGTGGAGGCGGCGGCCGGGCTGGGCAGCTCGGTGCTGCTGGTGACCGAGCCGACCGAGACCGCCGCGGGCGAGGCCGTGGCGCAGACCGCCGTGCTGGCCGGGCGACCGGGGAACGCCGCGCCGTTGCGGGAGGTGGGTCGGCTGTTCGGGCGGCTGGCGCACCTGTTGGACGCCGTGGAGGACCTTGCGGTAGACCGTGCGTCGGGCGCCTACAACCCGCTTGATGCGACCGGCACGTCCCTTGAAGAGGCCCGGCGGCTGTGTGAGGACGCCGCGCTGGGCATCAAGCTGGCGCTGAAGGAGGTCGAGTTCGCCGACGACCGCCTGGTGCACACGCTGCTCGTGCACGAGGTGCGCGAGTCGATCCGCCGGGCGTTCGGCGAGCCCCACTCCCACGCGTGCCCGACCGGCCTGCACTCCCCGACTTCCGCCGACGCGGTCGGCCACACCCCGCCCGGCTGGAACCCCGAGCCCGGCATGTACCCGCCCGCTCAGCCGCCCCAGGGTCCGCCGTCGCCCTACGGCGGCCACCCGGCCGGCCAGGTGCCGCCCGGCGCGGTTCCGCCGCCCGGCGCGATGCCCCCGCCCGGAGCCCCCGGCACCGGCGGCACCCCGCCGCCGAAGAAGGGCAAGCGCAAGCGCGCCGCCGAGCCGCCGCCCGGCAGCGGCCTGTGGTGCTGGCCGAAGCTGGTCAAGCCGCCGATCGAGCGTGGGTTCGTGCTGGGCTGCCTGGCGATCCTCTACCAGTGCGGCACCTGCCAGTACTGCTGCCGCGACCCGTACCCCGGGCCGTTCAGCGGCAAGCCGCACGACGCCTGGTGCAACTGCGACTGCGGCAGCCCGAACTGCGACTGCGACTGCGGGTGCTGCGACTGCTGACCCGGGTGTGACGCCCCTGACCAGGGCCGACCGAAAATTGTCGGACCCGGGGCGTACCGTCGTGTCCGTGGCATTCCCAACCGAGATCCCGGTCAAGGCGCACTCGTCGCACCGCCCCGTCGGGGACATCCCCCGTTCCGACGGGCAGTTCCGCGTGGTCAGCGAGTACCAGCCGGCGGGCGACCAGCCGGCGGCCATCGCCGAGCTGGAACGCCGGATCAGGGGCGGCGAGAAGGACGTCGTGCTGCTGGGCGCCACCGGTACGGGCAAGTCCGCCACCACGGCGTGGCTGGTGGAGAAGCTGCAGCGGCCCACGCTGGTGATGGCGCCGAACAAGACGCTGGCCGCCCAGCTCGCCAACGAGCTGAAGGAGTTCTTCCCGCACAACGCGGTGGAGTACTTCGTCAGCTACTACGACTACTACCAGCCCGAGGCGTACATCCCGCAGACCGACACCTACATCGAGAAGGACTCCTCGATCAACGAGGACGTGGAGCGGCTGCGCCACTCGGCCACCATGAGCCTGTTGACCAGGCGTGACGTGATCGTGGTCGCGTCCGTGTCGTGCATCTACGGCCTGGGCACGCCGCAGTCCTACCTCGACCGGTCGATCCACCTGGAGGTCGGGGGCGAGGTCGAGCGCGACCTGCTGCTGCGGGCGCTGGTCGACATCCAGTACGCGCGCAACGACATCGCGTTCAACCGCGGCACGTTCCGGGTGCGCGGCGACACGGTGGAGGTCATCCCGGCGTACGAGGAGCTGGCGGTCCGCATCGAGTTCTTCGGCGACGAGATCGACAAGCTGTACTACCTGCACCCGCTCACCGGCGACGTGATCCGCGAGGTCGACGAGCTGCGCATCTTCCCGGCGACCCACTACGTGGCCGGTCCGGAGCGCATGGAGAAGGCCATCGCCAACATCGAGGCGGAGCTGGCCGACCAGCTGTCCAAGATGGAGCGGCAGGGCAAGCTGCTGGAGGCGCAGCGGCTGCGCATGCGCACGACCTACGACATCGAGATGATGCGCCAGGTCGGGTTCTGCTCGGGCATCGAGAACTACTCGCGGCACATCGACGACCGCGGTCCGGGCACCGCGCCCGCCACCCTGATCGACTACTTCCCGGACGACTTCCTGCTGGTCATCGACGAGTCCCACGTCACCGTGCCGCAGATCGGCGGCATGTACGAGGGCGACGCGTCGCGCAAGCGCAACCTGGTCGAGCACGGCTTCCGCCTGCCCAGCGCGCTGGACAACCGGCCGCTGACCTGGGAGGAGTTCGCCGACCGGATCGGGCAGACGGTGTACCTGTCGGCCACCCCGGGCCCGTACGAGATGGGCCAGGCGGGCGGCGAGTTCGTGGAGCAGGTCATCCGCCCGACGGGCCTGGTCGACCCCGAGGTGGTGGTCAAGCCCACCGAGGGCCAGATCGACGACCTGGTCCACGAGATCCGCGTCCGCGCCGAACGCGACGAACGCGTCCTGGTCACCACGTTGACCAAGAAGATGGCCGAGGACCTCACGGACTACCTCCTGGAACTGGGCATCCGGGTCCGCTACCTGCACTCCGAGGTGGACACGCTGCGCCGCGTGGAGCTGCTGCGCCAGCTGCGCCTGGGCGAGTACGACGTCCTGATCGGCATCAACCTCCTGCGCGAGGGCCTGGACCTGCCGGAGGTCTCGCTGGTGGCGATCCTGGACGCCGACAAGGAGGGCTTCCTGCGCTCGGGCACGAGCCTGATCCAGACCATCGGCCGCGCGGCCCGCAACGTGTCCGGCGAGGTCCACATGTACGCGGACCGGATCACCGACTCGATGCGGCACGCGATCGACGAGACCAACCGGCGGCGGGCCAAGCAGATCGCCTACAACGAGGCGCACGGCCTCGACCCCCAGCCGCTGCGCAAGAAGATCACCGACATCCTGGAGCAGGTCTACGCCGAGGCGGAGGACGCCATCGCCCCCGGCGGCTCCGGCCGCAACACCTCGCGCGGCAAGAAGCCCACCGGCGACCCGGGCGCGAGCGGACGCAGCTCGGGCGTCCTGGCCGACCGCGACACCACGACCATGGCGAGGTCCGAACTGGCCGACCTGGTCCAGCAACTGACCGACCAGATGATGAACGCGGCCCGCGAACTCCAGTTCGAACTGGCGGCCCGCCTGCGCGACGAGATCCAGGACCTGAAGAAGGAACTCCGAGGCATGGACGCGGCCGGCGTCAAATAACCCCGCTCCCACCACACCGGCCCCGGCGCTCACCCAGCGCCGGGGCCGACCCCTTCCCGCACCCGCGACGGGGCGACCGGACCGGGCGCGAGCACAGCGGCGGCTAGCGGTTGTGCCGGGCGGCGCCGGCTCCCGCGGTCTTCTCCAGGTTGGCGGCCATCTTCTCCAGGGTCGCGATGGTGGCGGCGTAGTCCTCGGCGGTCAGGCCCGTCATCAGGGTGGTCCGCACGCCGTCCACGCGGCTCGCGGTGGCGTGGACGGTCTGCTCGCCCGCTTCGGTCAACCTGCCGTCGGCGACCCATCCGCGCTCGACCAGGTCCGGCACGAGCGGGTCGTCGGGGAGGGCGCCGGCGCGGGCCTCGTTGAGCAGTTGCCAGTGCCGGCGGGTCAGGTCGGTGGCGGCCAGGGCGTTGTCGAACGCGGCGTCGATCAGGGCGTCCAGGTGCTTCAGCCAGTAGCCGATGGGCTTCACGACGGGGCTCCGGATACATGTAAAGTGACAAGTAGTTGTCTTCGAGTATGTATCTGGGGGTCGAGCGTGGACAAGAGCCTCCTGGCCGTCGAACGGGCGATGGTCGAGATCCGGCGTCGGCAGCGGCGGCGGGCGTTGGCGGGCGGTGTGGTCGGGCCGCACGTCGAGGTGCTCGACGTCGTGGAGGCGGCTGAGGAGGCCGGCGAGCGGGTCACCGTGTCGGCGGTGGCCGCCGCGCTCGGGATCGACCAGCCCCGGGCCAGCCGGCTGGTCGCGGCGGCGGTGGGGGAGGGGTGGGTGCGGCGCGAGGCCGACCAGGCGGACGGGCGGCGGGCGTACCTGGTGCGGACCGCCGAGGGGCGCGCGTTGTCCCGCCTGGTCCACGAGCGCCGGCAGCGGGCGTTCGACCGGGCCATGGCCGACTGGACCGACGCCGAGCGGGAGGCGTTCGCCGTGCTGCTGGGGCGTTTTGTCGGTGCGTTGGCCTAGCGTGTGCGCGTGACCGTTGACGACGTGATCGCGTACTGCCTGGCCAAGCCCGGGGCCGAGGAGAGCTACCCCTGGGGTGACGAGGAGCTGGTCTGCAAGGTCGGCGGCAAGGCGTTCGCGTTCATCGGCCTGCCGAGCGAGACCGTCGGCGTGAAGTGCGGCGTGACCGCCGAGGACGCGGCCGAGTGGCGGGAGCGGTTCCCGGACGACGTCACCACCAGCCCCTACATCGGCCGCTACGGCTGGAACCGCGTGCGGCTGAGCGGCGGCGTGCCGACTGACGAGGTCCGGGACCTCCTCGACCGGTCCTACGACGCCGTCGTGGCCAAGTTGCCGCGCGGCAAGCGTCCCTGAGCGGCCGGCGGCGCCAGGACCAGCCTCCGCCGCACGCCGTCGTGCGCCCGGGCGGCCTCCGCCAGCGGCCACGTCTCCGGCTCGGCCACGCGCAGGGCGCCGGCGTCCACCATGTCCACCAGCGACGCCAACTGCCGCCCGTCGGCCCTGATCCACACGTTCGACACCCGCACACCGCGCAACGCGACCGGCGTCGCCGACCCGAGCACCGCGACGAACGAACCACCGCCGCGCACCGCGTCCAACGCCTCGACGCCCAGCGCCGCCGCGTCCACCACGCCGTCCACCCCGCCCGGCACGACCGCGCGCACCGCCGCCCCGACGTCCGCCCCCCGCGGGACGACCCGGGTCGCCCCGTACTCCCGCACCCGGGCCTCGTCCGACGCCAGCGCCACCACCCGCAACCCCCGCGCCACCGCGAGCTGCACGGCGAACCCGCCCACGGACCCGCCCGCCCCGGTCACCAGCACGGACCCGCCCGCCGGCACGCCCAGCAGGTCCAACGCCTGCAACGCCGTCAACCCGCCCAACGGCAGCGTGCCCGCCGCCGCCGGCGACACCGTCCTCGGCGCCGCCGCCACCGCCGACGCGTCCAGCACCACGAACTCCGCCTGCGCCCCCAACGTCGGCAGCCGGTCCCGCAGCCCGACCACCTCGGCCCCCACCGCGAACGGCGCCCCGGTCCCGACCGCGTCCACCACCCCGGCGACGTCCCAGCCGAGCCCGACCGTCCCCGCCGGCATGAGCCCGGCCGCGTGCAGCGCCCCCGACCGGGTCGCGAAGTCCACCGGGTTCACCGCCGCCGCCACCACGCGGATCCGCACCTGCCCCGGACCGGGCGCCGGCACGGGGACGTCCGCCACTTCCACCACTTCCGGTCCACCGAAGGACCGCACGATCACCGCGAGCATGGGAACGAACCTACGGAGAGCTACTCTCCGTCAGGAAGTACGTACCTTGAAGTGCGTAAGGGAGCCCATGGTCACCCGCACCGCCCGCGAACGGCGCGAAGAACGCCGCCAGGCCTTCGACGCCTACCTGAAGGAGTGCCCGGCGCGGCACCTGCTCGACCGGATCAGCGACAAGTGGGTCAGCCTGGTCCTGGTCGCGCTGGCCGCCGGACCCCGCCGCTACAGCGAGTTGAGCCACACGATCGCGGGCGTCAGCCAGAAGATGCTCACGCAGACGCTGCGGTCGCTCGAACGGGACGGGTTGATCACCCGGACGGTCACCGCCGAGGTGCCCGCGCGGGTCGACTACGAGCTCACGCCGCTGGGCCGGGGGCTCCTGCCGGTCATGGCCGCCATCAAGGAGTGGGCGGAGAACAACATCGAGGACGTGCTGGCGAGCCGGGAGCGGTACGACCGCTCCCGGCCCACCGGCTAACCGCTCCCGGCCCGCCGGCTAACCGTTCCCGGCCCGCCGGCTAGGACGTGATGTCCTTGCGGGCGAACTTCCGGGCCGCCAGCAGCGTGAAGAACCCGCCGTAGGCCAGGGCGGAGAACGTGCCCCGCGCCATCTGCGACCAGTCCACGTCCGACGACAGCAGGTCCACCCACGCCAGCGCGTAGTGCGTCGGCAGGTAGTCCCGCAGGTCCTCCAGCGCCGTGATCTGGTCCAGGATCTGCGACACGATCGACACCAGCACCGCGCCGCCGACCGCGCCCAGCGGCGCGTCCGTGGACACCGACAGGAACAGCGCCAGCCCCGCCAACCAGAACAGGTGGATGGAGATGTAGCAGACCGCCAGCGCCAACCCGTACACGCCGGACCCGAACGACGCCGCCTCACCGGTCGGGGACACGGCCTCGCCCGCCCCGTACCAGACGACGCCCACGGCCAGCGCCACCAACGGCAGCAGCACCAGCGCGAACACCGACAGCAGCCCCGAGGCCACGGCCTTGCGCCGCAGCAGCCGGTGCCGCGGGATCGGCGCGGCCAGCAGGTACTTCAGGCTCGACCACGACGCCTCGGACGCGATCGTGTCGCCGAAGAACAACGCCACGATCATCGGCAGCAGGAAGCTCCCGGACACGAACAGCGTGAGGATCACGAAGTTCACGCCGGACGCCGTCGCCAGGTCCACGAACCCGCCCGAGCGGCGGTTGGGCGATGCCTGACCCAGTTCGAACGCCACCACCAGGATGAACGGCAGCAGCACCAGGAAACCCAGCACCAACTGCGTCCGCCGCCGGCGCAACTGCCGCACCAGCTCGACCCGCACCGGCAGCGTCCGACCGGCCCGGTAGCCGACCTTGGACCCGTCCGGCGCGACCCGCGACTCCTCGTGCTCCGCCGCGTCGGTCAGGTCGGAGATCGCCGACGGGTCGGTGTGCACCCCGTTCTCGCTCATTCGCCCACCAACTCCAGGAACGCGTCCTCCAACCGGCGGCGCGGACCGGCCTGGTCGACCGCCACCCCCGCCGTCACCAACGCCTGCAGCGCCTCCGCGCGCGGCGTGCCGTTCAGGCTCGCGTGGACCTGCTCGCCGTCGACCGACACCGACTTCACGCCCGACAGCCCGCGCAGCACCTCGGCCGCCTCCTCGGGCCGGTCGACCCGGAAGCTGGCCTCGCCGCCGCCCGTCGCGATCTGCTCGACCGGACCGGCCGCGACCAGGGTGCCCTTGTGCATGACCACGACGTGGCTGCACGTCTGCTCGACCTCGGCGAGCAGGTGGGAGGACACCAGCACCGTGCGCCCGGCGGCGGCGTAGCGCCGCAGCACCTCGCGCATCTGGTGGATCTGGGGCGGGTCGAGCCCGTTGGTCGGCTCGTCGAGCACGAGCAGGTCCGGCAGGCCGAGCATCGCCTGGGCGATGGCGAGCCGCTGCCGCATGCCCTGGCTGTACGTGCGGACCTTGCGGTGCACGGCGGCGCCCAGGCCCGCGATCTCCAGCGCCTCCTCGAAGTGCGCCTGCTCGACCGGGCGGCCGGTCGCGGCCCAGTACAGCTTCAGGTTCGCGATGCCGGACAGGTGCGGCAGGAAGCCCGATCCCTCCACGAACGACCCGATCCGGGACAGCACCGGCGCGCCGGCGTGCACCCGGTGCCCGAACACCCTGATCTCGCCGTCGGACGGCGTGATCAGGCCCATCAGCATCCGCAACGTGGTCGTCTTGCCCGCGCCGTTGGGGCCGAGCAGGCCCAGCACCTGGCCGTGCTCCACCCGGAACGACAGGTCCCGCACGGCGGTCAGCCCGCCCGGGTAGGACTTGGTCAGCCCCGAGATGACCAGCGGCACCGACGTCAGCTCCGGGTCCACGTCGGCGGTCAGCCGGCGGCGGAACCACGCCACCACGGCCACCACCAGGCACGCGACGAGCACGATCGCGATGCCCCACAGCGCGCCGGTGGGCACCTCGCTGGTCGCGTTCGCGCCCGGCACCACCGGCACCGACAGCTCCGGCGAGGCCAGCGAGATCCGGTACGCGGCGGGCTCGGTCGCGTTGGCGTACGCCTGGTCCGTGGTGGACACGACGAGCTGCAACCGGTGGTCGCTCTCCACCGGCCGCACCGCGCCCGGCAGCGTCACGGTCACCTCGACCGGCGTGCCGTCGGCGGGCAGGTTGCGCACCCGGAACGGCGCGACCGCCGAACCGGGCAGCGTGCGCACGCCGTTGGCGTCGGCGTCGTAGAGCTTGGCGAACAGCACGGCCCCGTCCGCGGGCACCGGCGTGCCGGGCACCGCGGCGACCCGCAGCTTCACCGTGGACGCGCCGGTGAGCAGCACCTGCGAGGTGAACGGCTCGCTGGCGAACACCGCCGCCTGGCCGGGCAGGTCGATCGACAGCCGCGCGGTCAGCGAGGACGACCGCGACAGCGCCGACCCGAGGCCGGGCAGGCTGGACACCGCCGCCGGGTTGCCGCCCGCCGGGTTGACCACCGTCTGGTCCCGCCCGGTCAGCGGCACGGCCTTGCGCTCGACCGCGCCGCCGCCGGCCAGGCCGGGGTAGGCGGGCGCGACGACGTCGCGCAGCGACGGCGCGCCGCTGCTGCGGAACGCGCCCACCACCGTGTACTCGAAGCCGGTGCCCGGGTCGGCGCCCTTGCCGTCGAGGTGGAACGCCATCCAGTCGGCGATCCGCCCGCGCAGCTCGGGGCCCGGGGACCCGCCGTCGTGGCCGCCGGAGTACCAGACGACCTTGACCTTCGCGCCGTTCGCGGCGATCTGGCGGGCGTTGGCGTCGGCCTGGTCCAGGCCGAACAGGGTGTCCTGCTCGCCCTGCACCAGCATCGTCGGCTGGGTGATCTTGTCGGCGACCGAGGCGGGGGAGGAGCGGCGCAGGATCTCCAGCGTCTTCTCGCCGGCCCGGCCGGTCGTCGCGACCTCGGTGTACGCGGCGCACACGTCGGCGGCGAACCGGCCGCACGCGCCGTTCACCGGGCCCGCGGGCCGGCCCTGTTGCTGCGGCGCGGTGACCGCCGCCGCGGCGGCGTCGGCCGCCTGACCGGCCCCGTTGTCGTCCTGACCGGGTTCGGCGGCCTCCTGGCCGGGGCTCGCGAGGTCGCCGCCGGACAGGCCCGCGGAGAAGAAGATGCCCGCCCAGGACCGCTTGAACACGCCGTCGTCGCCGAACGCGCCGGCCGCCGGGGACGCGGTGTCCACCGCGTCGGTGCTCGCGGAGTTCGGCAGCAGCGCCTGGCCGAGGTCGTTGAACGTGATCACCGGCGCGATCGTGTCCACCCGCTGGTCGACGCCTGCCAGCGACAGCGCCAGCGCGCCGCCGTAGGACCCGCCGGTCACGCCCACGCGCGGGTCGCCCGCACCGTCGGTGCGCACCTCCTCGCGGGTGGCGAGCCAGTCCAGCAGTTTCTGCGCGTCGCGGACCTCGTGGTCCACCGAGTTCAGCTCGATGGAGCCGGTGCTGCGGCCGAAGCCGCGCGCCGAGTAGGCCAGGACGACGAACCCGCGCTGGGCCAGCTCGGTCGCCTGGGCGGACACGCTGTCCTTGCTGCCGCCGAAGCCGTGCGGGAGCAGCACCGCCGGGGCCGGGGTGCGTTCGGGCAGGTAGAGGGTGGTGTCGAGTTGGATCGTCCGGTCGCTGCCCGGGCTTTCCGGCACGTCGATCACCGCGTCGCGGGTGCTCACCGGCGGTGGGTCGTCGTCCCCGCGCGTCCAGACCACGACGGCGCCCACCAGGGCGACCAGCACGACCAGCGCGGGGAGCGACCACCTGCCGCGGAGGCGGGAGGATGGGGCCACGTCGCTGAGGTTAGGCCGACCGCGTCACACTGGCGTGTGAAGCTGAGAAGACGTGATCTCCGAGGTCGCGCTTTCTCAGCGAAAGCCCACCCGGCCGGGTGTGTCTGATCACCTCGGCTGGCGCGAACCCGCAGTAATGCGTGAGACTGGGCGGGAGTGTGGAGGGGAGTACTCCCTCGCGGCGGTGTCGTCAGCACGGAGCCCAACGTCGGGGTCCCGGTGCCGCCGGTCGATCCTGTGATCGGCGGAGGAGACCTCCGGTCATTGGCGTGCGCGCGATGTACCGGAGGAGTAATCGATGGCAGTCCCCGCGTGGTTGTGGATCGCGACGATCGCGGGCCTTCTCGCCCTGCTCGCGATCGACCTGTTCATCGTCGACCGCAAGCCGCACGAGGTCACCATCGGTGAAGCCGGCCGGTGGGTGACCTTCTACGTCGCGGTCGCGGTGGCGTTCGGTCTGGGCGTCTGGTCCCTGTTCGGCGGCACCTACGCGGGTGAGTTCTTCGCCGGGTACATCACGGAGTACTCGCTCAGCGTCGACAACCTCTTCATCTTCTTGATCATCATGAGCACCTTCAAGGTGCCCGCGATCCACCAGCACAAGGTGCTGCTCGTGGGCATCCTGATGGCGCTGGTCATGCGCGGCATCTTCATCGCCGTCGGCGCGGTGGCGATCGCCCAGTTCAGCTGGATCTTCTACTTCTTCGGCGCGTTCCTGATCTACACCGGCTACAAGCTGGCGCGGACGGACCACGACGAGGAGGAAGAGGAGTTCAAGGAGAACGCGGCGCTGCGCATCGTCCGCAAGATCTTCCCGGTGACCGACCAGTACCACGGCTCCAAGTCGTTCCTGAAGATCGACGGCAAGCGGTTCGTGACCCCGATGTTCATCGTCATGGTGGCGATCGGCACCACGGACCTGCTGTTCGCGCTGGACTCGATCCCGGCGATCTTCGGTCTGACCAAGGAGCCGTTCCTGGTCTTCACCGCGAACGCGTTCGCCCTGATGGGTCTGCGGCAGCTGTACTTCCTGCTCGGTGGTCTGCTGAACAAGCTGGTGTACCTGTCGATCGGCCTGTCGGTGATCCTGGGCTTCATCGGCGTGAAGCTGATCCTGGAGGCGCTGCACTCCAACGCGCTGCCGTTCCTCAACGACGGGCAGCCGCTGCCGGTGCCGGTGATCGGGATCGAGCTGTCGCTGTCGGTCATCGTGGGCGTCCTGGCCATCACGACGATCGCGTCCCTGATCAAGGTCCGCCGCCACCCGGAGGCCGCCAAGCAGGTCGTCAAGTAGCTCCACCCGCCACGCGCGCCACCTCCCGCCGGGAGGTGGCGCGCGCTGCTTCTCCGGGCCGCCGCACGAGCCACCACGACGCACCCTCCTTGGCCCAGCGCATCGGCAGGGAGCCGACCGGGCAGTGCACCCGCAGCGAC
>NZ_JBEZBW010000108.1:0-26212 GCF_040647305.1 Saccharothrix sp. NPDC042600
AGGAGCGAAGGGTGGTTGCCTCCGGCAGGCCGTACGGGGAACGAACCGACGCCCTTCCACCCCCGGGGGCCTGCCGCGCGGCGAGCGCCGCTTTTCGCTTTGGCTCTTCGCTCTTCGCTCTTTGCTCTTGAGAGCGCAGCCCACCGCCCCGGTCAGCCCAACGACTTCTTGAGGAAGTCGACCTGCAGCAACAACAGGTTCTCGGCCACCTGCTCCTGCGGCGTCATGTGCGTAACCCCCGACAACGGCAACACGGTGTGCGGCCGCCCAGCCGCCAACAACGCCGAAGACAACCGCAACGTGTGAGCCGCCACCACGTTGTCATCGGCCAACCCGTGCACGATCATCAACGGCCGCTCCAACTTCGGAGCGTCATCGATCAACGAGTTGGCGTCATACACCTCCGGCTTCTCATCCGGGTGGCCCAAGTACCGCTCGGTGTAATGGGTGTCGTACAGCCGCCAATCGGTCACCGGCGCACCCGCGATCCCCGCGTGGAACACGTCCGGCCGCCTCAGCACCGCCAGAGCCGACAGGTATCCGCCGTACGACCAACCCCGGATGCCCACCCGCGACAGGTCCAGGTCCTCCTCCAGCGCCGCGACCGCCTGCAACGCGTCCACCTGGTCTTCCAGCGTCGCACCGGCGAAGTCGAACGCGATCGAGCGCTCCCATTCCGGCCCGCGGCCCGGCGTCCCCCGGCCGTCCACCACCAGCACCGCGAACCCCTGGTCCGCCAGCCACTGCGAGGCCAGGTAGGCGTTCCGCGCGTACAGCACCCGCTGGGCGTGCGGACCGCCGTACGGGTCCAGCAACACCGGGAGCTTGGTCCCCGCCACGTGGTCCCGCGGGAACAACAGAGCCGCCCGCAGACCGCGCTCGCCCACCGTCAACAACCGCACTTCCGGCGTCAGGACCGGCGTCTCGGCGTGTGAAGCGATCTCGTGCGCGCCGACCGACACCTTCGCCCCGAAGTGGTCCAGCCCGCTCCACGACAGGACCACGGTGTCCCCGCCGCGAGCCGCCGCGTGCACGCCCGGTTCGGTGGTCAGCGCGACCACCTCGTCCGCCGTCACCCGGTACACGTGGACCTGGGTCGGGTCGTCGGTGGACGCCGTGACCAGGACGTCCTCGCCCACCTCCACCACCGAGCGGACCTGGAAGCCGTCCGGGGTCCACGCGGTGCCGTCCACCACCAGGCGGTTCGCGCCGTCCACGGGCAGCACCCGCACGAGCTTGCCGTCCGGGGTCCACGCCGGCGCGCCGGGGACGATCTCCAGCCACACCGGGTCGGTGTCGTCCGCCACGACCTCGACGCCGTCCGGCCCGACCGCGAGCACCTGGACGCGTCGCTGGTCCCGGGTCTGCACCTGGAGCAGCGGGCGGCCGTTCGCGGACCAGCTCGCCGTGTTCAGGTACGGGAACGTCGCGTTGTCCCAGGTGACCGGCGTCCGGGTGCCGTCCGGGCCGAGGATGAAGACCTCCACGACGGCGTTGGGCGTGCCGGCCGCCGGGTAGGCGATCTCGGCGGCCGGGGTGGCCGGGTTGGCCGGGTCGGCGATGTGCCAGCGGGTCACCGGGGAGTTGTCGGCGCGGGCCGCCAGGACGTGCTCGCCGTCCGGGGAGAACCAGTAGCCGCGGTAGCGGCCCATCTCCTCCGCCGCCACGAACTCCGCCAGGCCCCACGTCACGTCGGGGTGCTCCGGCGAGGCGAGCACGCGGTCCTCGCCCGTCTCCAGGTCCACGACGTGCAGCGCGCCGCCGGTGACGTAGCCGACGCGGCGGCCGGTCGGGTCCAGGCGCGGGTCCAGGACGCTGCCCGGCACGGGCAGCTCGCGCACCGCACCGGTCCCCAGCTCGACCACGAACAGGCGGCCGGACAGGGCGAACACCGCCTGCCGGAAGTCCGCGTCGGTCGCGTAGGCCACGATGCCCGCCGCCTGCTCGCGGCTGCGCTCGCGGCGCGCGCGTTCCTCCGGCGACAGGTCCTCCGGGTCGGTCAGGAGGTCGTTCGGGTCCACCAGGAGCCGCTCGGTCCCGGTGGCGGGGTCGAACGCCCACAGGCCGTTCGCGCGGCTCGTGGCCGCGGCGGTGCGCAGGAAGTACACGCGGTCCCCGTCGGGTGCGACGGTGAAGTTCCGCGGAGCGCCAAGGGTGAACCGCTGGGTGCGCGCTTGCTGGCGCGGGAAGGAGGTCTCGTTGCCCACGGGCACACCCTATTCCGGCCCGGACGGCTAGTCTGCGGGCCATGCGACTGGTGTGGCTCGCGGCGGCCCTGGTGGTGGCCGGCTGTTCGTCGTCCGCCCCCTCGGACGACCGGTTCCTGCCGAACGAGACCAGCCCCCAGTCGGCGGCGGAACTGGAGGCCAACGCCGGCGTCCGCCTCCCCTCGGGCACCGTCCTGCTGTCGGCCGCGCGCACCTCGCTCAGCGGCGGGCTGGAGAGCCGGGTGATGGCGCAACTGCGGATGCCCGCCACGGCCGTGCCCCGGTTCCTGGCCGACAGCGGGTTCGGCGAGGCCGTGCCGGACCAGCGGACGATCACCGACGCCGACTTCCCCGACAGCGGCACGTGGCACCCGGACAAGGCGCAGAAGGTCGCCGGGGCGACCGCCGGCAACCGCAAGGTCATGATCGACCTCGGCCACCCCGACGACGTGACCGTCTACGTGGTCACCCTCCAGCTCTAACCCACCTTCCCGCCCCTGGGCGGCAGCGGGAAGAACCCGCTCGTGCGCTCCACGTACTCCCGATACCCGGGCCGCCGCCGCACGATGTCCTTCTCCAGCAACGGTTTCCCGCTCCCCTTGACCAACAGCAAGGTCATCACGACCGGGCTCACCACCACCAGGAACCCGTCCGGCAGGGCGAACAGGAACAGCCCCCACCACACGCAGGCGTCGCCGAAGTAGTTGGGGTGGCGCGTGTACCGCCACAACCCCTGGTCCATCACCCGACCGCGGTTCGCCGGATCGGCCCTGAACCGCTCCAACTGCCAGTCCCCGACCGCCTCGAACGCGAACCCGACCGCCCACACCACGACACCCAGCACGTCGAACACGCCGAGCGGGTCGTCGCGGTACGCCGCGAACTGCACCGGCAGCGACACCAGCACCATGATCGCCGCCTGCACCAGGTAGACCCGGTACATCTTGGCCACCGGGTTGCCGCGCGCCCGCCGGTACATGTCCACGTACCGCTGGTCCTCGGACTTCTTCCGGTTGCGCGCGTGGATGTGCCACCCCAGCCGCACACCCCACACCACGGTCAACGCCGCCACCAGCACCGCCCGCGCCGACTCGCCCGCCGGCACCGCCCGCGCCGACTCCCCCGCCGGCACCGCCTGCACCAGCGTCAGCACCGCGACGACCGCGAACCCCGGTCCCCAGAACGAGTCGATGAGGTCGAACCGCTTGCGCCGCACCGCCACCGCGAACAACGCCGACACCAGCACGACGACCGCGACCGCCGACCAGAGCACGTTCCACCCGAACGTCACGCCAACGCCTCCGGCCGCCGCGCCAGCACCTGGTCCACGCCCATCCGCCCCTCCTCGAACGTCAACGCGCCACCCGCGAGGTACAGCCGCCACACCCGCGCCTGCCCCTCGCCGACCAGCCGCACGGCCTCGTCCCAGCGCTCTTCCAGCGTCCGCGCCCACGCCCGCACGGTCCACACGTAGTGCTCGCGCAGCGCCTGCACGCCCCGGACCTCGAACCCGGCACCCTCCAGGTGTCCGAGCGTCCGGCTGAGGGGCCGCATGTGCATGTCAGGAGCCACATAGGACTCAATGAACGCGCCACCGCCGGGCGCGTTGGCACCACGGGACATCTGTTGCAACAACAGGTGCCCGCCCGGCTTGAGCATCCGGTGCAGCACGCCCGCGTACGCCGGGTAGTTCTCCTCGCCGACGTGCTCGCCCATCTCGATGGACGACACCGCGTCGAACGGCTCGCCGGACACCTCCCGGTAGTCCTGGAGCCGCACGGTCACCAGGTCCGCCACACCCTCCGCCGCGATCCGGGACTCGACGAAAGCCTTCTGCTGCGCCGAGATCGTCACGCCCGTCGCCCGGACACCGAAGTGCTTGGCCGCGTGCACGACCATCGAACCCCACCCGCACCCGACGTCGAGCAGCCGCATCCCGGGTCGCAGCCCCAGTTTCCGGCACACCAGGTCGAGTTTCGCGTGCTGCGCCCGGGCGACGGTCATGTCCGGCGACGAGAAGTACGCGCACGAGTAGGCCATGCTCGGGTCCAGCACGAGCTGGTAGAACGCGTTGCTCAGGTCGTAGTGGTGGGCGATGGCGCTGCGGTCGCGGGCTCGGGTGTGCCGGCGGCCGGACAGCCGGGCCTCCTCACCGGGCGGCGCGGGGCGCGGGCCGACGACGCCCAGGCGCACGGCCGCCCGGAAGGCGACCACCAGGTCGGCGGGTTTGGGCTTGCCCACCGCGCCCCGCCGGGCCAACGCCCAGAACCGGGCCAGGCCCTCGGTCAGGTCGCCCTCCACGTCGAGCTCGCCCGCCACGTACGCGCGGGCCAGGCCCAGCTCGTCGGGGTTCCACAACAGGCGGCGCAGGGCGCGGCGGTCGCGGACCACGGCGACCGGTCCGTCCTGCGGGCCGGCGGTGCTGCCGTCCCACGCGCGCAGCCCCACGGGCGGGCTCGCGCCCAGGACGCGTTCGACGACGGTGGCGAGCCGGCCTGCGGTGCTGACGGCCACGGACTCCTCCTCACGGGTCTGGTGCCCGGACGTTCGCGCCGACCCCCTGTCTTGGTTCGCCGCTGAACCGCGGTCGTGACCGGGCCGTAATCGTCGGTGGAGCGACCGACGCCATCGAGGAGGAGTTGAGTGTGATCCGACGAAACCGCATCGCCATCGCCGCAGCGGGTGGCATGGCGGCCGTGCTCGCGCTGGTCATGTGGAGTTCCAACGCCGTCGGCCTGCAAGGGACCAACGTCGCGCAGACCGAGCAGGTGGGCGCCGCCGCGCAGGCCGACTACGGGGACGTCCCACCGGCACCTCCGGCCGCCGCGGAGACCCCCGCCGCGCAGGAGCCCGCCGCCGAGGCGACCGAGGAGACCCCGGCCGGCCAGGCCGCGCCCGCGCCGTCCGGGCCGGGCGTCACGCTGGTGGCCAAGAGCGTGCCGAAGATGGGCGACGTCGTGCAGGACGGCGACGGCCGCACGCTGTACCGGTTCGACAAGGACACGCCGAACCCGCCCAAGTCCAACTGCGAGGGCAAGTGCGCCGAGACCTGGCCGCCGCTGCTGGCCGGCGGCGCGCCCAAGCTGGAGGGCGTGGACCCGGCGCTGGTCGGCACGGTGAAGCGGGCCGACGGGACCGAGCAGGTGACGTTGGCCGGCTGGGCGCTCTACACGTACTCGAAGGACGAGGCGCCGGGCCAGTGGAAGGGCCAGGGCGTGGGCGGCACGTGGTTCGTCGTGCAGCCCGACGGCAAGCGCAACGTGGAGTGCCTGCCGCCCGGTGTGGCGGCGCCCTCCGGAGCCTGAGTCCACCCCCGAAGAACATGACCCCCGGCCTGGGGTTGGGCCGGGGGTCATGTGTCGCCTCGCTCAGCGGGTCGGCGGAACCCTCACAGGTTCGGGTAGAGCGGGTGCTTCGCGGCCAGCACCTCGACGCGCGAGCGCAGCTCGGACAGGTCCGCGGCCGGCTGGAGGGCGGTCGCGATGATGTCGGCCACCTCCGCGAAGTCCGCCGCGCCGAAGCCGCGGGTGGCCAGGGCGGGCGTGCCGATGCGCAGGCCCGAGGTCACCATCGGCGGGCGCGGGTCGTTGGGGACCGCGTTGCGGTTGACCGTGATGCCGACCTCGTGCAGGCGGTCCTCGGCCTGCTTGCCGTCCAGCTCCGAGGCCACCAGGTCCACCAGCACCAGGTGCACGTCCGTGCCGCCGGTGAGCACCTTCACGCCGGCCGCCGCCGCGTCGGGCTGCGACAGCCGCTCGGCGAGGATCTTCGCGCCCTCGACCGTGCGGCGCTGGCGGTCGGCGAACTCCGGCGACGCGGCGTGCTTGAACGCCACCGCCTTGCCCGCGATCACGTGCTCCAGCGGACCGCCCTGCTGGCCGGGGAACACCGCCGAGTTGATCTTCTTCGCGAGGTCCGCCTCGTTGGTCAGGATCACGCCGCCGCGCGGACCGCCGAGGGTCTTGTGCGTGGTCGTGGTGACGACGTGGGCGTGCGGCACCGGGCTCGGGTGCAGGCCCGCCGCCACGAGACCCGCGAAGTGGGCCATGTCCACCATCAGGTACGCGCCCACCGAGTCGGCGATCCGGCGGAACTCCGCGAAGTCCAACTGGCGGGGGTAGGCCGACCAGCCGGCCACGATCAGCTTCGGCTTGTGCTCCTGCGCCAGCGCCTCGACCTCGGCCATGTCCACCCGACCGTCCACATCGGACACGTGGTAGGGCACGACGTTGTAGAGCTTGCCGGAGAAGTTGATCCGCATGCCGTGGGTCAGGTGGCCGCCGTGCGCCAGGTCCAGGCCCAGGATCGTGTCACCGGGCTGGAGCAGCGCGAACATGGCGCACGCGTTGGCCTGCGCGCCCGAGTGCGGCTGCACGTTGGCGAACCCCGCGCCGAACAGCTCCTTGACCCGCGCGATGGCCAGCCGCTCGACCACGTCGACGTTCTCGCACCCGCCGTAGTAGCGGCGGCCCGGGTAGCCCTCGGCGTACTTGTTGGTCAGCACCGAGCCCTGCGCCTGGAGCACCGACACCGGCGTGAAGTTCTCCGACGCGATCATCTCCAGCGTGCCCTGCTGCCGGCGCAGCTCGGCCGCGACCGCCTCGGCGACCTCGGGGTCGAACTCCGCGAGGGAGGTGTTGAAGTGCTCGGACATGGTGGGGTTTCTCCCTACGAGTTGCGCTTGTAGAACGGCAGCGACACGACCTCCACGGGCTCCTGCCGGCCCCGGACGTCGACGGACAGCTTGGTGCCGGGCTCGGCGTGCGCGGGCGGCACGTAGGCCATCGCCACGGAGTAGCCCAGCGTCGGCGACAGCGCGCCACTGGTGACCTCGCCGATCGCGTTGCCCTCGGCGTCCAGCACGGCGTAGCCGTGGCGGGGGGCGCGGCGGGACTCGGTCTTCAGGCCGACCAGCTTGGCCTCGACGCCCGCCTCGGCCACCTTCGCCAGCGGCTCGCGGCCCACGAAGTCGTCCGGCTTGTCCAGCTTGACCACGCGGCCCAGGTTGGCGTGGTAGGGCGTGCGGGACGTGCTCAGCTCGTTGCCGTACAGCGGCATCCCGGCCTCCAGGCGCAGGGTGTCGCGGCAGCCCAGGCCGGCGGGCTTGAGGTCGTGCGGCTCGCCGGCGGCGAGCAGCGCCTGCCACACGTGCGGGGCGTCGGCGGGGTCGAGGAACAGCTCGAAGCCGTCCTCGCCGGTGTAGCCGGTGCGGGCGAGCAGCGCGGGCCGGCCGGCCACCTCGGTCGGGTAGGAGGCGTAGTACTTGACCGTGGCCAGGTCCGTCCCGGTCAGGCCCGCCAGGATGGCGACCGCCTTGGGGCCCTGCACGGCCAGCAGCGCGTAGTCGGTGGACTTGTCCTCGACGGTGGTGTCGAAGCCCTCGGCGCGCTCCCGCAGGGCCGCGAAGACGACGGCGGCGTTGGAGGCGTTGGCGACGACCAGGTACTCCTGGTCACCGGTGCGGTACACGATCAGGTCATCGATCACGCCGCCGTCGGCCTGGCAGATCATGGTGTAGCGGGCGCGGCCCACGCCGATCGCGGACGCGTGGCCGACCAGCGCGTGGTCGAGCGCGGCGCCGGCCTGCGGGCCGGTCAGGACGATCTCGCCCATGTGCGTCAGGTCGAACAGGCCCGCCGACGTGCGCACGGCGTGGTGCTCGGCCAGCTCGCTGTCGTAGCGCAGCGGCATCCGCCAGCCCGCGAAGTCGGTGAACTGGGCGCCCAGCGCCTCGTGCTCGGCGTGCAGCGGCGTCCGGCGGGTTTCCACGGGGTCCTCCCTGATGGCGGGCACGGCAGTGGCGCCGACCGGGTGGGTCGGCCTGCCGCTACGAAGGATGACACGGTCCATCGAGACTCCTCGTCCGAGTGAGCCTCCCCCTCTGTCATGAGCCTGAGAGCTTCGCCGGGACCCCGCACGTCGGCGGGGGCGGCTTGCACCGTGGGCGAGGCGCTGGCGCCTGCTTTCCAGAGTTGCCTTCGTCGGGCGGTAGCTGTGCCTGAGAGATTCCGGGGAGGAGTTGCTCCTTCGGCGCCCCGTAGTGGGTGGGGACTCTCCCGCGCGACATCGACGGCCGTGTTCAGTTGGTACCGCCAGACGCTAGTTGTGCCTGGTCGGCCCGGTCAACACGAACCCGGTCACCACGGGCGCGGCCGACGCTCGCGAGACCGCCGCGGAAGCGGCCCGACCGGAGGTGGCGGCGGCCCGACCGAGGCTCGTGGCGGCCCGACCAGGTGTGGCGGCGACCCGACCTGAGGTGGCGGCCCGCCCGAGGCTCGTAGCGACCCGACCAGGTGTGGCAGCGGCCCGACCGGACGTAGCGGCGGCCGACGCGGAGGTGGCGGCGGCCCGACCCGGGGTGGCGGCCGGCGTGGTCACAGGGCGCGCTCGGCCTTCACGCTTTCGACGACCTTGCGCTCGGCGTAGAACGACACGAACGGGATCGTGCCGGCGAGCAGCACCAGCGCGGTGCCCTTGAGCGACCAGCGGGCCTTGAGGGCCAGGTCCACCGTGATCACCAGGTAGATCGCGTAGAGGAAGCCGTGGACCGGGCCGACGACCTTCATCATGCCGTCCTGGTCGCCGAGGTACTTCACGCCCATCGCGGCCACGAGCAGCAGCAGGCCCACACCGACCACGTAAGCCATGAACCGGAACCGGCCCAACGCACCGCTCATCGCCCTACCGACCGCCTTCGCTCACCGCTGGTCCCGCGCGTGGAGTTCGCGGAGGTAGCGGTTGTAGGCCGCCAGCTCGTCGTCCTCGTCGTCGTGCGCGGGTGTCCTGACGGGGTCCACGGTAACGACCGGCTCCGACGGCGCGGCCACCGGCTCCCCCGCCACCTGCGACGACGTGTCCGCGCCCACAGCGGCGTCCGCCGCGCGCCGCTGGGCGGCGAGCTTGCGCATCCGCCACACCATGAACGCGGGGAACAGGCCGAACAGGGGCCACTGGAAGACGTAACCGAGGTTCTGGAAGGTCCCCCCGGCCTGGGAGAACCGCTCCCACTGCCAGTAGGCGAGACCGCAGCAGACCACCAGCGAGAGCACGCACACGACCGCGATCGCCACACGTTGGGGGGTGATGAGGCCGCTGCGCACGACTCAAGGGTACTTCGGGCCACCGACGGGGCGACCCCCAACCGGGATGGGCTCCCCGCACAGGAGCCCGCCCTCCCGGATCACGCTAGTCCCGACCACGTCGCGCCCTCACCGCGCGACGCCCTTGCGCTGCGCCACGCTCGCGCGTGGCGCGCCCGACATCACGCAACGCCGTCCCGGCGCTGCCGCTGCAGCCTGGCGACGCACCACGCCGCCGCGCTGCCCCGACGCAGGTGCTGGAGCACCGTCATCGGCCCGAGCCGACGTCCCAGGTCGGCGGGCGTGAGCCCGGCGGCCCGGTAGTCGAGGGCGCGCTGGTCCAACGGGCTGATGCCCGCGTCCCACCACGCCTCCGCCTCGGACAGGTCGCCCACGAGCTGCCAGTAGCTCGCTGCCGCGGCCAGCAGGACCTCGGGCACCTCGGGCGCCCGCTTCCGCATCGCCGCGACGTAGGCCGGATCCGCGGACTCGACCTTCACCAGGCCCCGCGGTCCACCGTTCGCCCGCTGCACGGGGATGCCCGGGGCGGACGGCGGGGCCTCGGCCAGCCACTCGTCCTTGATCCGGTTCACCTCGCGCAGCTCGGCGTCGTCCGAGCGCTCGGCCGCCCACTGCCGCAGCAGCTCGTCGACTCCGGAGTCCTCGACCATTCTGCCTCCTCGTCGGTCGAAGATCAGCCAATGCAGCGCACCGTATTAGCGGGTACCGACAACCGCTAGACCCCGGTTTGTCAAAAACCCTGTTACCAGCACGTTATAGCCCTCATTCCACCCAGACGGTCCAACGAGGGAGGCCAACCGTCACGGATGGTGAGCAGACCACCGGGCACCCGCGGCGGGGACTAGTTGAACAGGCTCCGGACGAACGTGATGATCGACTCGGCGCCCTGGCGCAGCCACCCGAGGGCCGTCTTCACCGCCTCGGCGGACTGGTCGGGCTGGGTGATCAGGAGGAACAGCAGCAGCGCGACGGCCGCCAGCGTCACCACCTTCTTGACGTTCACCGGTGTCTCTCCGTCCGTTCACAGGTGCGCGGCGACGGGCCGCGTGCCCGCCGGGTTCGCCCACATGGTCCCTCATTCACCCGGACGATGGGTCCGGAACCCGCCGTGATCCCACGACCGGGCGTAGAAGAGGACGCACTGCCCCGCGTGGGCGGTGACCCGCATCACCCGAACGGCCGATCAAGCGCCCCTCGGCGCCCGCCGATGACCAGGGTGCGGGCCACTCGCCCCCACTCCCCCAGGCACGAGCACCGAGGTTCAGCCACATCGTCGGCAATCTTGAGCACATCACCCACTTGCGCGACACACCCACGGCGTGTCATTAGGCCGAGGTACGGCCGTCCCATTTCCCGGCACCACTCCGGACGATTTGTCGCACCCTTTTCGCATCAACCCACGACACCGGTCCGTCGCAGTTCCGCAATATCCGCTTCACCCAGTCCGAGGAACTCCAGCACCTCGTCCGTGTGATGTCCCGCGGCGGGCGGCGCGGACGGTCCGGCGGCCGGCGTGCGGTCGAAGCGCGGCGCGGGTCCCGGCTGAGCCAGGCCTGCGACCTCGACAAACGTCCCGCGCGCCCGGTTGTGCGGGTGCGCCGGGGCCTCGTCGGGCGCGAGCACGGGCGCCAGGCACGCGTCGGTGCCCTCCGCCAGCGCCGCCCACTCGTCCCTCGTCCGGGTGGCCACCGCCTCGGCGATGCGGGCCCGCAGGGCGGGCCACCGGGCCGGGTCGTGCCGGTTCGGCACGTCGGAGTCCGCCAACCCCAGCAACACCAGCAGATCCGCGTAGAACTTCTCCTCCAGTGCGCCGATGCTGACGAACTTTCCATCCGCTGTGGCATAAACGTCGTAGAACGGCGCGCCGCCGTCGAGCAGGTTCGTGCCCCGCTCGCCGGCCCACGCGCCGGCGGCCTTCATGCCGTGCAGGAACGTCGTCAGCAGCGCCGCGCCGTCCACCATGGCCGCGTCCACGACCTGCCCGCGCCCGGACCGCTCCCGCTCGTACAGGGCCGCGAGGATGCCCAACGCGAGCAGCAGCCCCCCGCCGCCGAAGTCGCCGATGACGTTGAGCGGCACCGTGGGCGGCTGCCCGGCGCGGCCGATCGGCTCCAGCGCGCCCGCGAGCGCGATGTAGTTGATGTCGTGGCCCGCCCGGTCGGCCAGCGGGCCGTCCTGGCCCCAGCCGGTCATCCGGCCGTAGACCAGCCGCTGGTTGCGCGCCAGGCACTGGGCCGGCCCGATGCCCAGCCGCTCGGTCACGCCCGGCCGGAAGCCCTCCACCAGGACGTCGGAGCGCTCCACCAGCTTGAGCACCAGCTCCGCGCCCTCCGGCCGCCGGATGTCCACGCCGATGGACCGCCGACCGCGCCCGAGCACGTCGCCGGGCACCGCCGGCCCGCCGGACACCCGGTCCACCCGGACCACGTCCGCGCCCAGGTCCGCGAGCACCATGCAGCCGAACGGCGCGGGCGCGAGGCCCGCCAGCTCGACGACCTTCAGCCCCGCCAGCGGCCCGCCCACTAGAGGGACCTCGCGATGATTTCCTTCATGATCTCGTTCGTCCCGCCGTAGATCTTCTGCACGCGCGCGTCCGCCCAGGCGCGGGCGATGGGGTACTCGGTCATGTAGCCGTACCCGCCGAAGAGCTGCACGCACTCGTCCACGACCCGGCACAGCCGCTCGGTGGACCACCACTTGGCCATCGCCGCGGTGGGCACGTCCAGCCGGCCCGCGAGGTGCGCCTCGATGCACTCGTCCACGAACGCCCTGGTCACGCGGGCCTCGGTGGCGCACTCGGCGAGGGTGAACCGGGTGTTCTGGAACTTGATCAGCTCCCGGCCGAACGCGGTGCGGTCCTTGACGTACTCGACGGTCAGGTCCACGGCGGCCTCGATGCCCGCGATGGACGCCACCGCGATGATCAGCCGCTCCTGCGGGAGTTGCTGCATGAGCTGGATGAAGCCCTGGCCCTCGGACGAGCCGAGGAGGTTGGCGGCGGGCACGCGGACGTCGTCGAAGAACAGCTCGGCGGTGTCCTGGCCCTTCAGCCCGATCTTGTCCAGCACCCGGCCGCGCCGGAAGCCCGGGGTCGACGCCGTCTCCACGACCAGCAGGGAGATGCCGGTCGCGCCCTGGCCGGGGTCGGTCTTGGCGACCACGACGACCAGGTCGCACTGCGCGCCGTTGGTGATGAAGGTCTTGGAGCCGTTGATGACGTACTCGTCGTCACGCCGGATGGCCCGGGTCTTGATGTTCTGCAGGTCCGAGCCGCCGCCGGGCTCGGTCATCGCGATGGCGCCCACGAACTCGCCGCCGGCGAGCTTGGGCAGCCAGCGCTGCTTCTGCTCTTCGGTGCCGTAGGCGTTGATGTAGTGCGCCACGATGCCGCTGTGCACGCTGTTGCCCCACGCGCTGTCGCCGGCGCGGGCCTGCTCCTCCAGCAGCACCGCCTCGTGCGCGAACGTGCCGCCGCCCCCGCCGTACTCCTCCGGGATGGACAGGCACAGCAGGCCGAGGTCGCCCGCCTTGGTCCAGAAGTCCCGGTCCACCTGCTTCTGGGCGGCCCAGCGCTCGTGGTGGGGGACCGATTCCTTCTCGAAGAACGTCCGGGCGAGCTGCCGCAGCTGGTCCAGGTCGTCCGTCATCCACGGTGAACGGCGAGTAGGCATGTCACCGACGGTCCCACCGCGGGCGGCCACCCGCCATGACCGCCGCACCCACAGTCGCCCCGAGATCGTGAGCGCAATTGTCAGGGTGGTGCGCAACACTGCGGTCATGAAGCTCCGCAGGCTGTCCCCCGGGGACTGGGTCACCTGGCGCGACCTGAGGCTCACCGCGCTGGCCAGCGACCCGCAGGCGTTCGGCTCCACCCTGTCCCGGGAGCAGGGCTACGACGAGGACCGGTGGCGCGAGCTGCTGCACCCGAGGTGGGGGGTGAAGGTCGTGGCCGAGGCTCCGGATCCGGCCGGGCTCGTGGCGGGCGTGCCCCACGAGGACCACGACGATGTGCTGTACCTCTACTCCATGTGGGTGAAACCGTCGTTCCGGAAGAGGGGTGTCGGCGAGGCCCTGGTCCGCGACGTGGTGGCGTGGGCCCGTGAGCACGGGTGGCGGCGGGTGCAGCTGAGGGTGTTCCGCGGCAACCTGGCCGCGCGGCGGCTCTACGAGCGGCTCGGCTTCTCCGGCGAGGACGAGGTCATGCAGCTCGCGGTGAGCTAATAAGTCACTCCGCGCGGTCATGGGCTTGGCCGTCCCCGCTGCCTACCGTGGGAGCATGAGCGAAGCCTTGATCTTCGACGCGGTGCGCACACCGCGTGGCAGGGGAAAGCGTGGTTCGCTGCACAGCGTCAAGCCGATCACCCTCGCCTCCGGGGTGCTCGACGCGCTGGCGCGGCGCAACGACCTGGACACGTCGGTGGTGGACGACGTCGTGCTCGGGGTCGTGTCGCCGGTCGGTGAGCAGGGCTCGGACATCGCCCGGACCGCCGTGCTGGCGGCCGGGTGGGACCTGCGGCCCGCGGGTGTGCAGCTCAACCGCTTCTGCGCGTCCGGCCTGGAGGCGGTGAACCTGGCCGCGGCGAAGGTGGCGTCGGGGTTCGAGGACCTCGTGGTCGCGGGCGGCGTGGAGTCGATGTCGCGGGTGCCGATGGGTTCGGACGGCGGCGCGTGGGCGGCCGACCCGGAGACCAACCTGCGCACCAGCTTCGTGCCTCAGGGCATCAGCGCGGACCTGATCGCGACGCTGGAGGGCTTCAGCCGCGAGGACGTGGACGCGTGGGCGCTGCGCTCCCACCAGCGGGCCACGCTGGCGCGCGACAAGGGCTACTTCGAGAGGTCCCTGGTGCCGGTGGTGGACCAGAACGGCACGGTCGTGCTCGACTTCGACGAGGCGATCCGGCCGGAGACCACGCTGGAGGGCCTGGGCGGGTTGAAGCCGTCCTTCCAGTTCCACGGCGACCTGGGCTTCGACGCCGTGGCCATCGACCGCTACCCGTCCGTCGAGCGCATCCGGCACGTCCACACGCCGGGCAACTCGTCGCAGATCGTGGACGGCGCGGCGGCCATGCTCATCGGCAACGCCCGCATCGGGCAGGACCTCGGCCTGACCCCGCGGGCGCGGATCGTGTCGGTCGCGGTGGTCGGCAGCGAGCCGACGATCATGCTCACCGGCCCGGCCCCGGCGGCGCGCAAGGCGCTGGAGAAGGCGCGGCTGTCGGTGGAGGACATCGACCTGTTCGAGATCAACGAGGCGTTCTCGTCGGTGGTGCTGAAGTTCCAGCGCGAGCTGGACCTGCCCGACGACAAGGTCAACGTCAACGGCGGCGCGATCGCCCTGGGCCACCCGCTGGGCGCGACCGGCTGCATGATCCTGGGCACCCTGCTCGACGAGCTGGAGCGCCGGGACCTGCGCCGGGGCCTGGCCACGCTGTGCGTGGGCGGCGGCATGGGCATCGCGACGATCATCGAGAGGGTCTGATGGCTATCCACTTCGAGCGCGACGACGAGGGCGTCGTCACGCTGACCATGGACATGTCGGGCTCGGCGAACGTGATGAACGCCGAGTACCACGAGGCGATGGGCGAGGCGGTCGCCAAGCTGGAGGCGGTGCGCGACGAGATCACCGGCGTCGTGCTCACCTCCGCCAAGAAGACGTTCTTCGCGGGCGGCGACCTGAACCTGCTGGTGCGGGTCACCCCGGAGAACGCGGCCGAGGCGCTGGGCTTCCTGGAGGACATGAAGGGCCAGCTGCGCCGGCTGGAGAAGCTGGGCAAGCCGGTCGTCGCGGCCATCAACGGCAGCGCGCTGGGCGGCGGCTTCGAGATCGCGCTGGCCTGCCACCACCGGGTCGTGCTGGACGACGACCGGATCAAGCTCGGCCTGCCCGAGGCGACGCTGGGCCTGCTGCCCGGCGGCGGTGGCGTGACGCGGCTGGTGCGCCTGCTGGGCGTGCAGCCCGCGCTGCCGCTGCTGATGGAGGGCAAGCAGCTCCGGCCGCAGCGGGCGTTGCAGGCGGGGATCGTGCACGCGCTGGCGTCGTCGAAGGAAGACCTGATCGCCCAGGCGCGGGCGTGGATCAAGGCCAACCCGGCGCCGGTGCAGCCGTGGGACCAGCCCGGGTACACCGTGCCGGACGTGAAGTTCGGCGACCCCAACGTCTACAGCCTGCTGGCCGCCGCGCCGGCCGTGCTGCGCAAGAAGACCCACGGCGTGTACCCGGCTCCGGAGAAGATCCTGGCGGCGGCCGTCGAGGGCGCGCTGGTGGACTTCGACACGGCGCTGAAGGTCGAGGGCCGGTACTTCGTGGAGCTGGTGACGGGCCAGGTCGCGAAGAACATGATCGGCACGTTCTGGTTCCAGCTCAACGAGATCTCGGCGGGCGGGTCGCGTCCGTCCGGTGTGGACGCCACGAAGGTGACCAAGGTCGGCGTGCAGGGCGCGGGCATGATGGGCGCGGGGATCGCGGAGGTGTCGGCCAAGGCGGGCATCGAGGTGGTGCTCAAGGACGTCACCCTGGAGGCCGCCACGCGCGGCGCGAACGGCAACCCGGGCGTCACGCCGACGGACTCCGACGCCGACCTGGCCGGCTGCGACCTGGTCATCGAGGCGGTGTTCGAGAACCGCGAGCTGAAGAACAAGGTCCTGCCGGCGGCCGAGGCGGCGGCGCTGCCCGACGCGGTGATCGCGTCGAACACGTCCACCCTGCCCATCACCGGCTTGGCCGGGGCCGTGCAGGACCCGACGAAGTTCATCGGCCTGCACTTCTTCTCGCCGGTGCCGAAGATGCGCCTGGTCGAGATCATCGTGGGCGAGCAGACGTCGCCGGAGACGCTGGCGCGCGCGTTCGACTACGTGTTGCAGATCGGCAAGACGCCGATCGTGGTCAACGACAGCCGCGGGTTCTACACGTCGCGGACGTTCGGCACGTACGTGACCGAAGCGGTGTCGATGATCGCGGAGGGCGTGCGGCCGGCGTTGATCGAGAACATCGCGAAGCGCTCGGGCATGGCGGTCGGGCCGCTGGCGGTGTCCGACGAGGTCACCCTGACCCTGCAGCTGAAGATCCGCGACCAGACGCTGGCCGACGACCCGGACATCGCCGGCGCCCTGGGCGACCACCCGGCGTTCAAGGTGTTGGAGGAGCTGGTCGCGGAGGGCCGGACCGGCAAGTCCGGCGGGGCGGGGTTCTACGAGTACCCGACCGACGGCGGCAAGAAGTTCCTGTGGCCGGGCCTGTCGCGCTACGCCCGCGAGGACGCGGGCGTCACCGAACAGGACATCGAGGACCGCCTGCTGTTCATCCAGTCGCTGGAGACCGTGCGGTGCCTGGACGAGGGTGTGCTGAACTCGGTGGCGGACGCGAACGTGGGCAGCGTGTTCGGGTTCGGCTTCGCGCCGTGGAGCGGCGGGACGCTGCAGTTCATCAACTCGTACGGCGTGAGCGAGTTCGTGGAACGCGCGGACTACCTGGCCGACACCTACGGCGAACGCTTCCGCCCGACGGCGTCGCTGCGCGAGAAGGCCGCGAAGAACGAGAAGTTCTGACCTGCTGAGCACGACGACCGCCGCGCCGATGTGGCCCCCCGTCACACCGGCGCGGCGGTCTTCTTCAGCCGCCCAGCGGCAAGCTTTCGCCGATCTTGGGAGCGCCTCAGCGCGACCGCTTGAAATCTCAAGAAGCGGCTTCGTCGTGCCAGATCCACCACTGGTAAGGCGGAGTCTGCGGGTATCCCTCGGGCGAGTCCTCCCAAGTCTCCTGGCGACCCAGAGCCGTGATGTCGAGGTACGCCCAGGTGCCGCCCATGGCCTCATCCCCGCGGTTGTCGAGGAAGTAGGTCCGGTAGACCTTGTCGTCCTGTCGGATGAAGGCGTTCGTGCCGTGCCACTGGTCGACGCCGAAGTCCTGGTCGAAGTCGTCGGTGATGGTGTGCCACGGGATGTGCTCCCAGCCCATCCTCGCCTTGATCCTCGACAGGTCCTCCTGACCCGCACGGGAGGCGAACACGAGGGTCGTGTCCCGCGCGTTGAGGTGCGCCGGGTGGGCCACCTGGTCGGCCACCAGGGAGCAGCCCTTGCAGCCGTGCTCCGGCCAGCCGTGCACGCCCGGGTCCATGAAGGCCCGGTACACGATCAGCTGGCGGCGGCCCTCGAACAGCTCCAGCAAGGACCGGGGACCGGCCGCGGTCTCGAAGCGGTAGGGCTTCGTCACCTCCAGCCACGGCATCCGGCGGCGTTCCGCGGCGAGCGCGTCCTTGGCGCGGGTCAGCTCCTTCTCCTTGACCAGCAAGGCCTCGCGGTGGGCGTCCCACTCCTCGCGGCTGACGATCGGCGGCGTCTTCACCGGGCACCTGCCCGCGGGGGGACGTGGCTCAGCTCGGTCATGTCCGTTCTCCTGGTCCGTGTGGTTGGTCCGTGCGATCGAGGTGCTTCTTCAGGGCTGCCAACGGGCCGTCCCAGTCCCGGGCCAGCGCCGCCAGGAACTGCTGGGCCACCTGCATGGGCGTCGAGTCCAGGCGGTAGCGCACGCGGCGGCGTTCGCCCGGTTCCGCGGTCACCAGACCGGCCTCGGCCAACAGCGCCAGGTGCTTGGCGATCGCCTGCCGCGTGATGGGCAGCCGGTCGGCGAGGTCGGTGGCGGTGGCGGGGCCGCGCGCGGCGAGGGCGGCCAGGATCGACCGCCGGGTCGGGTCGGCCAGGGCGGTGAAGACCCGCTCGGCGACCGTCTCCGCCTCAGACCCGACCGTCCCCGCGTCGGGTCCGGCGGTCTCCTCAGGCCGCATCGAGGACGTCGACCAGCTCGCCCAGCTCGCTGCGCCAACCCTGCGAGTGGGCGTCGTAGGCCTTGCCGTGGCGGTCGTCCGGGAGCTGGGCGAACCCGGACTCCACGACGGTCAGCCGGGTCCCCGGGCCGTGCGGTTCGAGGGTGAACTCGACGTACGTGCGGCGCGGGTCGTCCTCGGGCATGCCGTGCACGCGCCAGGTGAACCCGAACACCGACGGCTCCTCGACGCGCTCGACCCGCATCTCGACGGCGTCGCCGCTCTCCCAGGACATCGTGACCTCACCACCGGGGCGCAGGTCCACCGTCGCCCGGTCGCCGAACCAGGACGCCAGGCCCTCCGCGGTGGTGATGGCCGTCCAGACCCGCTCGGGCGGCTGCGCGACCTCGACGGTGCGCTCGATGCGGTCGGGGAAACCCATGACTGACCTCCACGTGAGTAGCAACCGGATGGTTGCCAAAGTATGGCAACCTTCCGGTTGCGTCAAGCGGGTCAGGCCACCCGACGACCCCACTCCGGCCACGTGAAGGCCACGTCCGCGCGCCGGGTCATCCCGTTCACGGTCACGGCCACCGTCACCCGCGCGGCCCGGAACGCGGTGAACCGGCCGGTCTCGGGGTCCAGCCACGCGGCGTGCCAGGGGCGCAGGCCGGGCGCGGGGCCGACGTGGACGTTCGGCGACGCGGTCCAGTCCGCGCTCACCGGGTAGCGGACCGGCACCTGCCGCGACCCCTGGGTCAGGGTGGCGGCGACGGTCTCCGGCGTGCCGACGACGGCGACGTCCGGCGCGGTCAGGGTCAGGGCGTCCACGTGCGGACGGATCTCGGCGGCGACCCAGTCCTCCCGCCGGTGGTCCACGCCGAGCAGCGTCCAGCCGGAGAACCCGCCCTCCGCCGGGGACTTCCCCGAGTTGCCGTTGATCAGGTACGGCACACCGTCCACTCGGGACGCGTGGAACACGCCGACGTGCGCGCCGATGAACAGCGCGCCCTTGCCGGTCGTGCGGCGGAAGTCGGCCAGCCAGTCCTCGACCAGGTCGGCCTCCATGCGGTCGTTGAGCTGGCTGCCCTTGGTGGGCGTCGGGTCGCGCGGCGGGTGGTGTTCCATGACCACCACGGAGTGGACGTCCTCGTGGTGCCGCAACGCGTCCCGCAGCATCGCGGCCTGGTCGAAACCGCCGCCGCGCACCGTGCCGGTGGACGAGTCCAGCAGCACGAACCGGGTGCCCTTGTGGTCGAACGTCCGGTTGGTGGCCCCGAACTCGCGGCGGAAGTTGTCGATCGTGCCCGGCCCCATGATCTCGTGGTTGCCCGGCACGTAGTACCAGGGCAGCTCGTCGCCCAGCTCCTCGGTCAGGATCCGCCGGGCCAGCGCCAGGTCGGCGGGCGCCGCCTCGTCCACGAAGTCGCCGTTGACCACGACGAAGTCCGGCTTCTGCGCCTTGATCTCGCGCAGCGTGCGGCGGGCCGAGCGGACGAGGTCGCTGTCCGGGTCGCGCGCCACGAACTGGGCGTCGGACAGCACGGCGAACCGCCACGGCCGGTCGTCCACCGTGCCGTCGCGCACCACGACCCGGTCGGACACCGGCGGCGCGGCGGGGAGTTCGACCGCGGGCGGGACCTTGGCGACGATGTCGTCCACCACCACCTCGCCCTTGTACTGGCGGTCGGCCTTGGTCTCGATGGTGTAGAACCGGTTGATCCGCAACGGGAACGCCAAGCCCGCCGGGACCGGCACCTCCAGGTACCTCCACCCCGTCCACGTGATGTACGGGCCGTACAGGGACCTGGTCAGCCCCGCGTTGTCGGTCACGGTGAACGCCGTCCACTCGCCGCGCCCGTGCCCGTACACCCACGCGCCCAGCGCGAGCGGCTGTCCCTCGACCACGATCGGCTTCGGCGGGATCGCGTACGCCGTGCGGGTGCCGGTGGACTGGCTGAAGTCGTAGGAGATCTTCAGGCCCGCGCCGGTGCGCCCGTCCGGGACCGGCGTCACCGAGCCGGAGCCGCGCGCCGAGCCGAACGTCCAGGACGCGCCGTCGTCGAAGCCCGCGACCAGCTCCTCCTCCAGCCCGACGGTGACCGCGATCCGCACCTCCTGGCCGGCGACCCGCGCGGTCACCGTGGTGGCTCCGGGCCGGAGCGCGGTGACGGTGAACGAGCCGTTGTCGCCGGGCGCGATGTCCACCACGGAACGGTCGTGGTCCAGCGTGAGGTCCGTCGGCTCGATCGGCGCGGTGAAGCCGTCCGGGTCGTGGCCGATCACGCCGAACGTGCCGGTCGTGGTGAGGCTGAGCCGGTTCGTGGTGGCGGACAGGCGGGTCAGCGGGCCGAGGACGGTCAGCTCCACCTCGCCGGTGACGCCCCCGCGCCGGGCCACGGCCTTCGTCGTGCCCGGGGTGTGGCCGCGGAACACGCCGTCGCGGACGTGCCCGACGAACGGGCGCGTCGAGTGCCACGAGTGCGCGTCGTCGCGGGCCGGGCCGTAGGTCTCGTCGTAGCCGTCGGCGACCAGCCTGCGGGTCAGGCCGGGGAACACCCGCTCGGGGTGGCCGCCGGGCACCGTGTCCGCCCCCGGCGCGCGGCGCGGGTCGATCGCGGTGCGGGTCCAGAACCCGACCAGGTCGCCGCTGCCCTCCGGCGCGTACAGCGCGAGGCCGTTGGGCACCGGGCGTTCCCCGCCGTCGGACGGCGTGTTCTCCACTGTGACGGCGTCCGTGCCGGGGGTGCGGGCGAGCAGGGTGGACGAGCCGCCGCCGTCGAGGTTGAGCGCGTTGTGCGCGCCCATCTCCTTGAGGGCCGCGGCCACGTCCTTGAGGTTCAGGCCCAGCAGGAACGGCGCCTGCCGCCCGTCCACGGTGAGCACGAACATCCGCTTGCCGTCCGCGGAGAACCCGACCGCCGTGCGCGGGTGCAGCGGGTCGTCCGGGGCGACGACCCGGCCGTCCTTGAGCAGGAGCTGGTTGCCGCCGACGGCCGCCTTGAGCGCGCTGCCGTCCTGGGCCTTGGTGGTGTGGTCGACGGTGACCCTCTCCCCGACGGGCAGGGCTTTCAGCACGTCAGCGCCGGTCTCGCGGCCGACCAGGACGAAGCCGTCGGCCGGGATCGGGTTGTCGCCCGCGCTCGTGCGGTGCTCGGTGACGACGTCGCCGCGGACCACCACCTCCTCGACCTTCGTGGCGCCGCGGACCGCGCGGGAACGGCTGTAGGAGCCCCAGAGCGGGGTGAACACGCCGACGCCGTTCGCGGCGATGGACGCGCTGTTGAGCTGGTTCAACGGGATGGTGGTGCCGTCCGCGCGGGTGATCCGGCCGTCGAACAGGACGTCCATGACCCGGCCGATGCCCGCGGCGTCGATGCCGACCGCGCGGCGGTGGTCGGCGGCGGGCGACTTGACCGTGCGGCCGTCCTGGACTCCGACGCCCTCGGGGGCGTTGGAGTTGTTGATGTCGAAGAAGTCGCCGTTGACCGCCGCGACCGCGCGGGTGCGGGCGGCCTGCGCGGACAGGGGTTCGGCGGCGGTGACCGCGCCGGGGTGCAGGTAGTCGACGCGGGTGCCGGCGGTGAGGTCGACGGTGAGCGCGTCGCCGCGGACCCAGCCGCCCGCGTCACCGGGCTCGTACCAGTCGAAGGAGCTGAGCTCGACGCCCGGCGCGACCGGCCGGGTGGTGCGCGCGGTCTCGATGCGGCGCTCGACGGCGGACCGGGCGGCGGGCGCGTCGGGCAGGTCGGGGGTTTGCCGGTGGGGCGCGGGATGCTCGGCCCCAGGCGTGCTCAGGCCCGAACTGTCGGTACCACCTGGGACAATGGTGTCGGGGGCCGGAGGCCGCGGGTCGGCGTCGGCCGGGGTGAGGGGGACGAGGGTCAGGACGGCGGCGACCACGAACGGTCGGAGGCGTCTGGGCACGGGGACTCCCGCGGTGTGGTGAATGAGTTACCCGCTGCCAGCCAACCTCGTGAGAGCTTGGCGGAACACCGGCCGTTCGGAGCAAGTGCGACCACCCGCCCTACTGGGTAGCAGCACCCGTCCGGTAGGCGCCAGGGCTGTTGCCCGTCCAGCGCTTGAACGCCCGGTGAAAGGCGCTGGCCTCGGAGAACCCCAGCCGCAGCGCCAGCTCCTCGACCGACTCGCCGCCGCGCACCAGGCTCGCCACCGCCTGGTCGCGCAACAGCTGCTCGCGCACCTCGCGGAACGACGTCCCCTCGGCCGCCAGCTTGCGGCGCAGCGTCGGGGCCGACACCCCCAGCCGCGCGGCCACGTTGTCCAGCCCGACGACCCCGCCGCCGAGCATCCGCCGCACCTGGCTGGAGAAGTCCGCGCCGTAGTCCCGCCGGGACAGCAGCTCGCCCGGCGAGTTGCGCAGGAACCGGCGCAGCGCGGCCTCGTCCTGCACCACCGGCATCCGCAGGAACCGGGTGTCGAACGCCAGCACGGTCTCCGGCGCGCCGAACCGCAGCGGGCAGCCGAAGATCAGGTGGTACTCGGCCGCGTGCGGCGGCTCCGGGTAGGCCAGCTCCACCCCGCGCAACGGGATGCGCCGGCCGATCAGCCACGACGAGAACCGGTGCCACAGCACCAGCAGCGACTCCACCAGGAACCGGTCCGGGTCGTCCACGCCCTCGGTCGCCAGGGTGAACCGGGCGACGCCGCCGCGCTCCCCCAGCGTCATCTCCGGCCGCACGTCGAACAGCGCGTAGAACGCCAACCCGCGGCGCAGCGCGTCCTCCAGCGACGAGCAGTGCACGGCGAGCAGGCACATGGTCGGGAACGTGCCGCGCTTGCTGCGCTGCGGCCCGAAGCCCATGAACTCGTCGTCCAGCACCTCCCACAGCGCCTGGATCAGCCGGGAGTACTGGGCGGGCGTGACCCGCGCGCGGTCGTCGGCCAGCAGCGCTTCGGGGATCCCGGCGGCGGCGAGCAGGCCGGCCACGTCGTGACCGTGCCGCCGCGCGCCACGCAGGGCCGCCTTGACGTAGTGGATGGCGATGGTCCTCGTGAGCATCACTCACAGTGTGGCAGGAACGGCGCACAGCCGAAGGCGGCGACGCGGTGTGGGGAGAGAGAAGGTTCCGCGCCGCCGCCCCCGGTGGCCCACCCCAGTGAGCCTGGCTCCTCGCCGATGGGGCATCCGCCCGCCCATCCACGAGGGACGTCTTCCGTTGTGTTCATCACCACTTTAAGTGGTCTAGACCAGATGCGTCAATACTGCGAAAAGGCTATACCTGGTATAGACCATCCTTGTTTGTTTCCCCCGTGTGTCACGACTGTTCCAGCGGTGCGACGGCGAACCCGGCCGAGAACCGCTTGCACCAGATCACGACGCTGCGGACGGTCGTCAGGTCCGCCCCGGCCGGCACGTCGTAGACCTGGTTGCCCTGGTTGGCCTTCAGCTTGCCCAGGCTGGTGAACCCGGTGCCGAACGCCGACTCGGGCGAGTCCGACGACTTGTCCGACAGGTACACGTACAGGTCCGGACCGTCGCTGGTGTCCAGCGACTCGAACTGGACGGCGTGCGTGCCGTCCGGGCGCCGCACCAGCGACGCGCTGCCGGTCGTGGCGTGCTCCAGCGACCGGAACGGCCCGGACGCCAACGCCACCGGACCCGCGGGCGCCGCGTTGGTCGTCGTGGGCGCGGCGCCGGCCGTTCCCGTCGGCGTTCCCGTCGCGGTTCCCGCCGCCGTCTCCGTCGGCGTTTCCGAAGTGGACACCGGCACCAGCAGCGCCTCGTCCGCCGTCCGGTCGGTGACCAGGCGCCAGGGCTGGAACAGGTACAGCCCCACCGCCAGCGCGACCACCAGCACCGCCGACACCCCGATCAGGACACCACGCTTGGACATGACCTCGCCTCTTCCGATTCGTCCGCTTGTGCTCAACTCTGACGAACCGGACGCCTCAGAGAGTCCCGGAAACGCCTTACGAACTTCTGACGTCCGGCTGTCGGCGCGGGTTAGGGTCGCCGGGTGGGTGAACGGACCGGACTCGTGGTCGTGACGGCGCTGATGGTGGGCTGCGCGGCGCTCGGCCCGTTCCCGCACCCGGTGCCGCTGCTCTTCGCGATCGCCGCCGCCGGCGCGCTGAACGCGGTCTTCCCGCTGATGCGCACGTTCGGCTCGGCGCTGCTCGGCGGGGTCGCGGCGGCCGCGGTCGGCATCGCGGCGGTGCCGTTCGTGACGTGCTCGGCGGAGCGGTTCGGTGACGTGTTCACCTGCACGGGTGACGCTCCCACGTGGCACATGACCGGGTCGGTGCTGGTGGCGGGGTTGTCCGGCGCGGCGCTCGTGCTGGCCCGCGTCCTGGGCACGGCCGAACTGGAGCGGCGACTGGCCGCGATCGAGCACGCGGTGCGCGAGAAGGGGTACGAGTGAGCCTGACCTGGGGGCGCGTGGCGGCGTGGCGCACGCGCGCGCACAGCCTGGACGCGCGGCGGCCGGCGGCGGACGCCCTGGACGTGGTGTCGGAGCTGTGCGGGCTGCACGCGCAGCTCATGTCGTCCGCCGCGGCGACGCTGCACGCGCGCGTCGAGGGGCTGCCGGCGGACTACGTCGAGCGGGCCCTGTGGGAGGACCGGACGCTGGTCAAGACGTGGTGCATGCGGGGCACGCTGCACCTGCTGCGGTCCGACGAGTACGCGCTGTGGCAGGCCGGGTTCGGGACGTACCGGCACTACACCAAGCCGGTCTGGCACCGGGGCTTCAAGATCACCGCCGAGGAGTTGCAGGCGCTGCTGGACGGCGTGTCGGAGGCGTTGAAGGGCCGGGTGCTGACCCGGGCCGAGCTGGCCGACGAGGTGGCGGCGCGGACGTCCGAGCACATCGGCGAGAAGTTGCGCGAGAGCTGGGGCGCGTACCTCAAGCCGGCGTCGTTCCAGGGCCGGCTGGTGTTCGGGCCGGGCGAGGGCCAGTTGGTGCGGTTCACCCGGCCGGACACGTGGATCGAGGTCGGCCCGCCGCCGGCCGACCCGGTGCCGGAGATCGCCCTGCGGTGGTGGGGCGTGCAGGGCGTGGCGACGCGGGAGGAGTTCGCGCGCTGGTGGGGCGTCAGCCCGGCGGAGGCCGGCCGGGTCCTCAAGGCGTTGGGCGAGCGGGTCGTGCCGGTGGACGTCGAGGGCGCGCCGCACTGGGCGCGGGCGGATCTCGTGACAGCGTTGCGGGAAGCCGAACCGGTGCGCGGCGTGCGCCTGTTGCCCGCGTTCGACCAGTACGTGGTGGCGGCGACCAGGCACGCGGCGAACCTGATGACCGGCGGGTCCCCGGACCTGGTGTACCGCCCGCAGGGCTGGTTGTCGCCGGTGCTGCTGGTGGACGGCCTGATGGCCGGGGTGTGGTCCCAGGAGCGCAAGGGCGGGCGGGTCCTGACAACTGTTGAACCCTTCGGCTCGTTGACCGCGAAGGTGCGGAAAGCGGTGGTCGCGGAGGCGGGCCGGTTGGGCGAGGCGGTCGAGGTGGTGTGGGCCGGGTGAGCCCGGTGGATCAAGCGGTACTGTTCTGCCGCTCGGATCTGCCGCTCGGACGGGATGTCGGGCACGGCGTCGGGCAGGACGGAGGGGGTCGGCTGTGCGTGTGGTGTGGGCGGCGTGCGGCCTGGCCGTGGCGGCGTCGGCGCTGACCGGCGTGCTGGTGGGCGTCTACATCCACAACGTGGACGAGGGCCAGAAGGCGGAACCGCCGGCGTCCACTTGGATCACGAGCCGTTCGACCACTTCGTCCACCGAACCCCCGGTCACCGGCACCCCCACGACGGAGGCCGCTTCGGCTCCGAGGGCCTCGACGTCCGCGCCCCGGGTGACCACCACGACCACGGTGACGACGACTCCCGAGGGAACCACGCCACCACCGCCCCCTCCGCCCGCGCCTACTACGACGAGGACCAAGAAGACCGAGTGGCCTTGCGGACCCCTCAACCCGCTGCCGCCTCCTCAGTGCGACGAGTGAGCTTCGCCCTTCCGGGCTGAACCGCCGGCCCGCCCTCAAGATCGAACGCGCTTCGCGTTCTCAAGATCAAAAGCGGCGCTCGCCGCGCGGCAGGCCCCTGGGGGTGGAAGGGCGTCGGTTCGTTCCCCGTACGGCCTGCCGGAGGCAACCACCCTTCGCTCCTTCTCGCAACCGGAAAAGCTGGTTGCGAGAAG
>NZ_JBEZBW010000109.1:0-26096 GCF_040647305.1 Saccharothrix sp. NPDC042600
GCCCCGCGCCCGGCGACCGCGCCCGAGCCGACCGGCGCACCCGGGCCCGTGCTCAGCGCCGTCCCGCGCTCAAGCCCCGCGCCCAGGCCCGCGCTCAGCCCCGTCCCGCCCTCAAGCCCCGCGCCCAGGCCCGCGCCGCGTTCAAGCCCCGCGCCCAGACCCGTCCCGCGCTCAAGCCCCGCGCCCGGGCCCGCCTCGCGATCGCGCCCCGCACCCGGGCCCGCACCGGAGCCCGACCCCGGATCGGTCACCGCGGGCTCCCCGACACGACCCCGCCGGTCTGCCGCGAGCAGTCCGCCATCTTCTCGCGCGTCGCCGGGTCGTCCACGTCCAACCCTTCCGGCAACGGCGTAACGCCTTCGCCACCGCCCTTGTTCGGATCCGGGTCGGGGTAGTCCACGCCCTTTTCCCGCATGCATTTCGCGAAATCGCGCGCCTGCCGCAGCGCTTCCTCGCCCAGCGGTTTCGGCGCGCCGCCGTCGGGCAGGTGCGCTCGGCACTTCTCCAGCGCTTCGCGCTGCGCGCGCTGGTCGGCGGGGCCGGCGGAGCCCTGCGTGCTGCCCTTCCCCTCCTCGTCCGGCGTGCCGCCGAGGTCGAGGTCCACCCCGTTCTCCTTCATGCACTTGGTGAACTCGTCCTGACCGCCGGCCGGTGGCGCGGCCGACGACGACCCGGACACCGAGGCGACCTCGGGCTCGCGGTCCGCGTTGCCGCAACCGGCGGTCAGGACCGCGCAGGCCACGCCGAACGCCAATACAGCCATTCGGGCATTCATGGTTCGCCTCCCGGTGTGAATGAGCGGTATCGCTGTTGTACCGGGAGCACTATCTGTGGGCCGTAAGGGTCGTCCTTATGGCGTGCTTATAGGCAGTTGCGCACAATGGCAGCCATGCGCGTTCTGGTGGTGGAGGACGAGGTGCTGCTCGCGGAAGCGATCGCCGAGGGTCTGCGCCAGCAGGCGATGGCCGTGGACGTGTGCTTCGACGGGGCCGACGCGCAGGACCGGGTGGCGCTCACGACCTACGACGTGGTGGTGCTCGACCGCGACCTGCCGACCGTGCACGGCGACGAGGTGTGCCGCACGATCGTGGCCGGCGGGTGGGACACGCGGGTGATCATGCTGACCGCGGCCCGCAACGTGATGGAGCGCGTGCACGGCCTCGGCCTGGGCGCGGACGACTACCTGACCAAGCCGTTCGCGCTGGCCGAGCTGGTGGCGCGGGTGCAGGCGCTGGGCCGGCGGGCGCGGCCCGCGGTGCCGCCGGTGCTGCGCTGGCGGGACGTCGAGATGAACGTGCCGCGCCACCAGGTGCTGCGCGAGGACCGCTTCGTCCACCTGTCCCGCAAGGAGTTCGCGGTGCTGGAGGTGCTGATGCGGGCGGAGGGCGCGGTGGTGAGCGCCGAGGAGCTGTTGGAGCGCGCATGGGACGAGCACGTCGACCCGTTCACCAACGCGGTGCGGGTGACGATCATGACGCTGCGCAAGAAGCTCGGCGCGCCGGCGGTGATCCGGACGGTGCCGGGCGTGGGGTACCAGCTGGCGGACTGAGACGCGGGCGGTTCACCGTCCGCACCAGGCTGTCCCTGCTCATCGCGGTGATGCTGCTGGGCAGCGGCGCGCTGCTGCTGGGCGTGAACTACCTGCTGGTGCGCGGCGCGCTGCCGGTGCCCACCGAGCCGCCGTCGGCGAGCCCGCCCCCGCAGACCGGCACGGTGCAGGTGTCGCCGGACACCGCCGTGACCGGGTCGGAGGTGCAGGAGGTCAACGTCGGGCAGTACCGCGCCGACGTGCTCAACACGCTGCTGGTGCAGTCGGGTGTCGCGCTGGCGGCGTCGGCGGTGATCGCGCTGCTGCTGGGCCGGTTGGCGGCGGCGGGGATGCTGCGGCCGGTGCACGAGGTGGTCGCCACCGCGCGCCGGCTGGGCGCGGACGACCTGCACCGGCGCATCGGGTTGCGCGGCCCGAAGGACGAGCTGACCGAGTTGGCGGACACGTTCGACCAGATGCTGGGCCGCTTGGAACGGTCGTTCGACAGCCAACGCCGGTTCGTCGCCAACGCCTCCCACGAGCTGCGCACCCCGTTGGCGACGCAGCGCACGCTGGTGGAGGTGGCGCTGTCGCGGCCCGGGGAGAACGCCCCGCTGCGCGAGCTGTGCGAGCGGCTGCTGGTCATGAACGCGCGCAGCGAGGCCCTGATCGAGGGCCTGCTGGTGCTGGCCGGCAGCGACCGGGGCCTGGAACGGCCCGAGGACGTGCGCCTGGACCAGGTCGTGGCCAGGGTCCTGGCGGCCCACGCGCGCCAGCTCGCGACGGCGGGCATCGCGGTCCGCTCGTCGCTGGCGCCGCGGGTGGTGCGCAGCGAACCGGTGCTGCTGGAACAACTCGTGACCAACCTGGTGGACAACGCGATCAAGTACAACGACGGCGGCGAGATCGTCGTCCGGGTGGACGCCTCGCCCGCGCTGGAGATCGCCAACACCGGCCCGGAGGTGCCGCCGGACCGGGTGCAGAGCCTGTTCGAGCCGTTCGTGCAACTGCGCCGCGAACGCCTGGCCACCAGTCAGGGCGTCGGCCTGGGCCTGTCCATCGTGGCCTCGATCGCCCGGGCCCACGGCGGCGCCGCCCGCGCCACCCCGCGCTCCGGCGGCGGCCTGGTGGTCGCGGTGACCCTGCCCTGACCCCGGGCGCCTCAGCCGACGTGGACGCCGGGGCGGCGGTCCGGGTCGGGCTCGGCGCCGCGGATGATCTCCCGGACGACCGGGGCCGTGTCGCCGCGCCCCAGCAGCAGGTAGCGGAACAGGTGGCCCAGCGGGTTGCCCTCGCTCCACGCGAAGTGGCAGTGCGGCCGGACACCGGTGGCGTCGCGCAGGGCGAGCAGGATCGCGGCGATCGCGTTCGGGGCGGCCGGGCTGTCGGCGCGCAGGACCCGGTGGTCGCCGACCTCGACGCCGCGCACCCTGAGCACGTCGCTGAAGTCCGACGGGTCCACCACGTCGATCTCCAGGAACAGCACGTCCGCGCGGCCCGGCACCGGGTTGACGCCCCGCTGCTCGGTCTCCTTCTCGCGGTACTCCGCGACGTCACCGGCCTGGCGGCGGTTGGCGATGAGGGTCAGCGCGCCGTCGTGGGCGATGGACTCGGCGATGAAGCGGCGCGCGGGCTCGTCGAACTCGATGTGCTCGACGCGCAGCTCGGTGGTGCGCGACACCCGCGACACCAGCGAGATGGTGACGATCCCGAGGATGAAGAACGCCGAGATGGTCAGGCCGTCCGGCTTCTCGATGACGTTCTCCACCAGCGCGTAGAGCAACGCCAGCGTCAGCGCGGTGAACCCGATCGCCGCGGGCCGCTGCCGCTTGCGCACCGCGGAGATGGTCACCGCGATCGACCCGGACACCATCATCGCGAGGATCCCGGTGGCGTACGCGCCGGCCTGGGCGTTGACGTCGGCCCCGAAGATGATCGTGATCAGGACGCAGACCGCGGTGTAGACCAGCACGACCGGCCGCACCGCGCGCGCCCACTCCGGGGCCATGCCGTAGGAAGGCAGGTACCGGGGCACGATGTTGATCAGCCCGGCCATCGCCGACGCGCCGGCGAACCACAGGATCAGGACGCTGCTGATGTCGTAGACCGTGCCGAAGGTGCCGCCGAGGTGCTCGTGCGCGAGGTAGGCCAGCGCGCGGCCGTTCGCGGCGCCGCCGGGCTGGAAGGCCTCGGCGGGGATGAGCACGGTGGTGATGAAGCTGGTCGCGATCAGGTAGACCGACATGACCAGGGCGGCGGCGGTGAGCAGTTTGCGCGTGTTGCGGATGCGCGATTCGAGCCGCTCCTCCGGGGTCTTCCCGTCGGCGGCGACCAGCGGCATCATGCTGACGCCCGTCTCGAAACCGGACAAACCGAGCACCAGCAACGGGAACGCCAGCACCGCCGGGCCGACCACGTCACCGACACCGCCGCCCGCGGTCAGGGCGTCCCACCACCGCTCGACGGCGACCGGCTCGGCGAGCAGCTCCACGACGCCCGCGCCCACGATCACGGCGTTGAGCGCGAGGAAGACCGCGACCAGCGGGATCGCCACGCCGACGGCCTCGCTGAACCCGAGCAGGAACACCCCGCCCAGCACCAGCAGCAGCACCACCGTCACCAGCACCTCGTGGCCGTGCAGGAACGACGGCGTGAGCGGGTTCTCCACCAGGTGCACGGTCGCGTCGGCCGAGGACAGGGTGATCGTGATGATCCACGACGTGGCCACGAACCCGAGCAGCACCAGCACGAAGACCTTGCCCCGCCAGAACGGCAGCAGGTCCTCCAGCATCGCCACCGACCCCTGCCCGTGCGGGCTCTCCCGCGCCACGCGCCGGTACATCGGCAGCATCCCGAGCAACGTCAGCGCCACGATCAGCAACGTCGCCAACGGGGACAGCGCGCCGGCCGCCAGTGCGGCGATGGCGGGCAGGTAGGACAGCGTGGAGAAGTAGTCCACGCCGGTCAGGCACATCACCTTCCACCAGGGGTGCGGCTCGGCGTGCGACTCGCCGCTCTCGGGCCCGACGACCGGCTGCACCCGGTGCTGCAACAGCCAACGCCCCAACGCGGAGGACGGTGGACCGGCCCGCACCGGGCTGTCGACGCGCTGCGGAACCTCGGCTGTGCCGGTCATGCCACATCTCCCCGTTGATGTCCTGGTGACGCAGAGCATGGGCCATGCGGGTATCCGGTGCGAGGTCAGGGCACACCCGGAGCCGCGTGACACCCGCGACACCGTCAAGATCGCGTCAAAACGCTTGCACCCGCCCCGAGCGGGTGACACCGCATGCCGAGGCGGCACGCGGGTGGTACTTGGACTGGATGGACTTCCAGTGCGACGAAGACCGGTCACCGGCCACAGCGGGCCGGCGTGCGTTGCGCCTGTGGCGCGCTTACGCCTACCGCGACCCCGAACTGGTCGCCACCCTGCTCGACGGCCTCGACACCGGCCAGGTCGAGCAGGTGGCCGTGGCGCAGGTCGCCGAGTACAACCACGCCCTGCGCACGCTGGCCGGGCGCAGGGTCGGGCTGCCCGCCGTGCTCGGCGAGATCGACCGGGTCGCCGCGACCGCCCCGCCCGAGCTGGAGTTCGCGATCACCACCGCCGTCCGCGCGGTCACCGGCGGCGCGATGGACATGGGAGCGGCGCTGCGCGGCCTGCACCCCGTCGACCGCGCGCACGCCCTGGCCATCTGCATCACGGCCGCGAACATCGCCGTCCACGGCCGGGCGCACTACCAGAACACGCTCGACGCCCTCGACGGCACGCGCCCCACCCGGCCCTCGGCGACACCACCCGGCTGCCTGCCCGACGACCGCTTCTTCCTGCCCCGACCGCCGGCGGGGTGAGGCCGACCAGCGTGCGGAGGGGGGAGGGGCGGCCGGGCCGGCGACGTACGGGGGCGGCACCGGCACCGTCGTGGCGGCGAACCTTGCGATCCCCATCGCTCATCCCCGGTGCGCCCGGCGCAGGAGCACCGGCAGCAGCGCCACGCCCGTGGCGGCGAGCAGGGTCAGCACGAGCAGCGCCGTCGGACGCCACGGCCACGCCGGCCCGCTCAACGCCAGGTGACCCGCCGGGTACTCGGTGAACGTCGCCGCCGCCCGCGCGGTCGCCCGGTCCCCCGTGGCGGCCAGGTCGCGCAGGGCCGCGTCGAACGGCGACTCCCCGGCGGCGACCACCAGGCGGGTGGCCGGGACGCCGTGGGCGGCCGCCCAGTCCTCCAGCGCCGGGTCGAACGTGATCAGCCGGGTCAGGTCCGTGGTCCGCGAGGGCAGCAGCCGCAGGCCGTGGCGCGTGGTCGTCCGGTCCGCGGGCGCGACCGGCACGGTGGTGGCGGCGAACGACGAGCCCGAGTGGGTCTCCAGCACCGCGGCCAGCGCCAACTCGTCCACGCCGTCGGGCACCGCCACCCCGGTCGTCGGCCTGCCCCACGGGAAGGCGGCGTTCAGGCCGTAGGGCAGGTCCGCCGGGGCGTAGGTGTGCGCCTCGATGTCCAGCGAGCCAGTGCGCGACCACCCCGGGTACGCCACCCGCCGGCCCACCGACTCCGCCTCGGCCGGCCCGGCGAGCCGCTCGACCACGCGCAGCGCGCCGACCACGCCCGAGGTGACGCCGGCCGTGGTGACGACCGGGCCGTCCTCGACGTACCGCCTGCCCGCCCGCCACGACGTGCGCGGGTAGTCCGACCGCATGTCCGACAACGCGGACCAGAACGTCGTCGCCGCCCGCCCGTCCAGCACCCCGGCCGCCGCCAGCACCTTGGCCCCGGAGCACACGCCCAGCACCACCGCGCCGCGCGCCGCCTGCGCCGCGACCCACGTGCGCAGCGCGGCCTCGCGCGGGCCGTTCCAGTCGACCACGGCGGGCACGACCACCACGTCCGGCGCCCGGTCCAGCCCGGTGAAGGTGTCGTCCGGCACGACGTGCAGGCCACCGGAGAACGTCACGGGCGACAACGTCTCGGCCACCACCCGCACCGCGAACCGGTCGGACGCGGCGAACACCGCGTAGGGGGCCAACGCGTCCGCCGCCACCGTCCCCGACGCCCCCGCCGCGACGGCCACCAGCACCCGCTCAGGATCGACCGCGCCCGCCGCCGCCCGTTCCCCGCCGGGCGCGGCCGGGAAGCTCCGCGCCATCGACACCCCGACACCGCCCGCGACCACCCCGGCGACGAGCAGCACCGCCGCCGCGACACCCACCCACCTCATGCCCGCCCCCGCACACCGCTGGGCGAGACCCCGTACCGCGCGCGGTAGAGCCGGCGCAGCTGACGGGCGTCCCGGAAGCCGGTCCGACCGGCCACTGTGGACACCGGGAGGTCGGTGGCGGTCAACAGGTCGTCGGCCAGCGCCAACCGCAGGCGTTGCTGGAACTCCAACGGCGTGATCCCGGTGGCGGCGGTGAACGCCCGGCTCAACCCGCGCGGCGACAACCGCACGCGGGCCGCCAGGTCGGCCAACGTGTGCCGTCGGGACAGGTTCTCCGCGATGTGGTCCTGCACTGCGTGCACGGCGTCGTCCACATGCGACCGGTGTTGCAGGAAGGGGCTCAACTGCGCCCCCGACCCGGGCCGCCGCAGGTACACCACGAGACTCCGCGCGACCGCGGCCGTCACCGCCGACCCGTGGTCCCGGTGCACCAGCGACAGGGCGAGGTCGATCCCGGACGCGATCCCGGCACTGGTGCTGACAGGACCGTCGTGCACGAACAACACACCGTCCTGCACCCTGGCCCGCGGATACCGCCGCCGCATGGCGTCGAGCAGCTCCCAGTGCGTGGTGCACCGCCGCCCGTCCAACAACCCGGCCTCCCCCAACGCCGCCGCCCCACTGCACACGGCCGCGACCGAAGCCCCGGACTCGGGGACTTGCCGCAACCACTCGACCACCCGGGGATCGACCAGTGGCCCGCGAGCGTCCAACCGCGTGCCGGGCACCAGCACGAGATCCCCAGCGGACACATCCGGCAGCCGTCCAAGATCACCCAGCCGCAACCCCTGCGCGCTGACGACCCCGGCCTCGACCCCGACGAACTCGACCCGGTAGCGCCCACCGTGCGCGGCAGCGGCATCGAAAACCTGCACAGGCCCAGCCAAGTCCAGAAGATTCACAGCCGCCTGCACAACCACGACAACCCGACCATCCACCCCACCGAACCTACGCGGCCCCACCCCTCACACATCAGGCCACAACCGGTCGGATCGCGGACGGATCAGGCACTACGCCACACGCACTCTCCGGTCCACGCCGGGCCACCCGCCCGGTCGTCGAGCCGGAACCGGGGGCACCGTGACCGCATTTGTGCGTTGTGGGAAACCGAGGTCCAGGGTTCTCGTGTGGGGTGATCGGCTGGGCGTGACCGCGTGGATGGGCTGCTTCCTTGGCGAACGGTGGTGACGAGGGCGACGGAGCCCGGACCGCTCAGACCGGTGTCGCGTCCGGCGCGGGGATCGTGGTGCAGGCGGGCGGGGACGTCACGTTCGTGCACAACGGCTCGTCCCTGCCGGGTGCCGGCCCGGTTCGCGGACCGAGCGCCTCGGGCGGACCGCGGTCGAGCCGGCCGATGTACCTGCGGCAGGTCGACCGGATCGCCGCCCCGCGGCTGCTGGACCGGGAGCGCGAACTGGCCGAGCTGGAGGATTTCTGCCTGCGCGAGGACCGCGGCCCGTACATGTGGTGGCAGGCCGGTCCGTGGGCGGGGAAGTCCGCGCTGCTGGCCGCGTTCGTGTTGGACCCGCCCAAGTCACTGGCCGGTCGCGTGTGGCTGGTGTCGTTCTTCGTCACCGCCCGCCTGGCCGCGCAGGACACCAGTGACGCCTTCACCACGGCGGTGACCACGCAGCTGTGCGAACTGCTGGGCGAGGAACCGGCCCTCGGCGTGGACGAGTCGGTCCGGGAGCTGCTCCTGCTGGACCTGCTGTCCCGGGCGGCGGCGACGTGCCGGGCGGCGGGCGGGAGGCTGGTGCTGGTGGTGGACGGGCTGGACGAGGACCGCTGCGTGACCGCCGGTCCCCACGCGCACAGCATCGCCGCGCTGCTGCCCGGCCGGCCCGAGCACGGGATGCGGGTGGTCGTCGCCGGCCGGCCGAACCCGCCGATCCCCGACGACGTGCCGGACTGGCACCCGCTGCGCGACGCCGCCGTCGTCCGGCCGCTGTCGGGCTCCGCGCACGCCCGCGACCGACAGCGGCTCGGCCAGTCGGAGCTCAAGCGGCTGCTGCGCGGCGGGCCGGTCGAGCAGGACGTGCTGGGACTGCTCACCGCCGCCCGCGGCGGGCTGTCGCTCGCGGACCTGCGCGTGCTGACCGGCGCCGACCTGGTGGAGGTGGAGGACGTCCTGCACACGGTGGCCGGGCGGACGTTCACCCGCCGGCCCGGCATCGCCGGTCCTGATGTGTACCTGTTGGGCCACGAGGAACTCCACACCGCCGCGTGCGACTACCTCGGCCCCGAGCGCCTGGCGGACTACCGCGCCCGCCTGTTCGCCTGGGCCGACGGCTACCTCGCGCCCGGCGCGGGCCGCGCGCCGTGGCCACCGGAGACGCCGGAGTACCTGGTGACCGGCTACCCCCGCATGCTGGCGACCATCGGCGACGCGCACCGCCTGACCGCGCTCGCCACCGACCGCGTCCGCCACGACCGGATGCTCGACGTGAGCGGCGGTGACGCCGCCGCCCTGGTCGAGATCACCACGTGCCAGGACCTCACTGCTCGCCGCGCCGGGCGCCGACCTGCTCGCACTCGCCCGCCTGTCGGTGCACCGCCACGAGCTCCAGACCCGCAACTCCCACATCCCGACCGAACTGCCCGCCGTCTGGGCGGTCCTCGGCCACACGGCGCGCGCCGAGGCGCTCGCCCGGGGCGTCACCGACCCGCACCACCAGGAACTGGCCCTGGAACTGCTCGCCGACGCGGTGGCGGCGACGGGCGACGCCGGGCACGCGGAGCAGATCGTCCGCGGCCTGCCGGACGTGTCGCAACGGGCCCGCGCGCTAGCGCGGGTCGCCGCCCGGCTGGGTGCGACCGAACACGCCCGGTCGTTGGCGGGCGGGGCCGACGTCCTCCTCCACACGATCACCCGCTGGTACGAGCACACCGCCACACTCATCGTGCTGACCGGCACGTGGTCCGCGTTGGGCGAGCACGACCACGCCGTCCGGCTCGCCCGCGCCATCCACGACGACTACGAGCGGGCCCGCGTCCTGACCACCCTCGCCCGTGCGGCGGCCGTGGCCGGTGACCGGCGCGGCGCACGCCGACTGGCCGCCGACGCCGAGCAGATCGCCCACCGCACCACGGACGACGAACTCCGCGCGACGCTGCTGGCCGGCCTGGTCGGGGCCGCCGTCGGCACCGGCGACCAGGAGCGGGCCCACGACCTGGTCGCCAAGGCCGGCCGGATCGCCGGCCGCATCACCGACCCGCGCGACCGGTCCTGGGCGCTGGTGGGACTGGTCGAAGCGCTGACCGCGATCGGCGACGACGACCGCGCCCGGTCGGTCGCCCGGGCCATCCCCCGCCCCAGCGACGGCGTGCGGGCGTTGAGGCTGGTGGCGCGCGACTCCGCCCACCCGGTGGTGCCGCAGCCGGCGCTCGACGCGGAGCGCCTCGCCCGAACCATCACCGACCCGCTCGACCGCGCCCGGGCGTTGACCGCGCTGGCCCGGGACGCCGCCGACACCGACCCCGGTTCGGCACGCCGGCTGGCCACCGAGGCCGAGCAGCTGGCCCGGGCCATCACCAACCGGTACCGGCACACCCGGACCCTGATCGCGTTGGCCGGCGCGCTGGCCGCCATCGGCGAACACGAGCGCGCGAGCCGAACCGCCCACCGCATCTCCGACCCGACCGACCGCGGGCGGGCGCTGCTGGACCTGACGCAGTCCGCCGTGGCCGCCGACGTCCCCGGTGTGGCGCACCGGCTGGTCGAAGAGGCTCATCAGCTCGCCCAGGACATCGCCGACCCGCACGACCGGGACCGGCACTTGGCCGAACTGGCCAGGACGGCGTGGTCGGCGGGCCTGCCTGAACGCGCGAGCCGGATCGCCCACGGCGTCGGGGATCCGGCGGCGCGCACGGAAGTCCTGTCCACACTGGCTTCGCTGATGTCGGCGTCCGGTGACCACGACCGCGCGGCCTGGGTGGCGCGGGGCATCCCCCGACCCGACGACCGCGCCCGAGCGTGGGTCGAACTGGCCATGGCCCGCGTTCGCGCGGGCGACCCGCCGGCAGCGCGGCGACTGGCCGAGGACGCCGCCGCGACCGCCCGCGAGGGCAGCGATGTGGCGCGGCGGGCCCGAGTGCTGTCCCGGCTGCTCGACGCCGTCGCCGGCGACAGCCTGCGCATCCGCTCCGATCTCCTGTCGACGGTGCTGACGGAGATCATCACGGAGGGGATCACGCCGTCCCAGGCCACGACGGTGGCGGACCTGGTGGGGGCCTTGTCCGCCGGGGGCGACGAGCGATCGGCCAACCACCTGGCCACCCGGGTGGCGTGGCTCGCCGGGGCCATCCAGCACACGACCTCACTCGAACACATCGCCCACGGGTTGGCCGTTCTCGGGGCGGACGAAGCCCTCAAGGAGGTCGTCGAACTCGTGGCGGCCCGGAACGGCGAGACGGCGGCGTGGACGGGGGTGATCGAGGCCTTGATCACGGCCGGCGAGCCCCGGCATGCGGCACGCGTCGCCTTCGGAGTGCAGCACGGAGGCGTGTGGACGGCCACCGCGACACGACTGGCGGAGGCCTTGGCCGACCGGGGCGAGCACGTCCTGGCGCGCCGGGCAGCGACCGAAGCCGCGCGAGCGGCCCGTCGGATGAACGGCGACCCGGACGTTCAGGCAGCCGTCCTCAGCGGATTGGCCGACACGTTCGTGGCGGCGGGAGACCCCGAGCAAGCACGCCGGCTCGCCACGGAGGCGGCCCGCCTCATCAGCCACGTTCCCCGCCCCGACGGGCGAGCCGCCGCACTCGCCGGGCTGGCCGGGACCCTCGCCGCCGCCGGCGACCTCGACCAAGCACGCCGGCTCGCCGCCGAAGCCGCCCGCCTCGTCCGCGGCACCGGCGACCCGGACGAGCAGGCCGCCGCACTCGCCGGGCTGGCCAGGACCCTCGCCACCGCCGGCGACCTCGACCAAGCACGCCTGCTCGCCGAGGAGGCCGCGCGGGTCGTCCACCGCGCCACCCGCCCCGACCGGAAGGCCAAGGCGCTCACGGCGCTCGCGGTGGTGGCCGACCTCTACGGCGTCGAGCGGTTCCTGGGAGAGGCGTTGGTGACCGGCGCGTGGCCGACGATCCTGCCCGTGCTGGCCCGGCTGGACCCGCGGGTCGTGGTGGAGATCGCCGACGAGTTGGAACGGTCGGACGCCGGTTGATCGTTTTGGCACACTGTCGGTCATGACCACGACACGGACCGCGATGACCGCGGTGGCCCTGTCCTGCGTGTTGTTATCCGCGTGTGGCAGCGGTGACCGCCCCGGGTTGGACGAGGACGGTGAGCTGGGGTCGGTCGGCACCGCCGCCGGTGAGCAGGGTGCTCGCGAAGCCGCCCGCGCGTACCTGGACGCCTGGGCGTCGGGCAACCGCGCCATCGCCTGCGGCCTGTTGACCGCTCAGAAAGCACGCGCGTTCGCCGCGAGCGCCGGTGACGGCGACTGCCCCTCCGCGTTCACCAACGTGCACACCCGCATGAGCGAGGAGTCGCGCAAGACGTTCGAGGACGCCCAGATCGTCGAGGTGAAGATGGGCTCCGGCGACAAGAGCGCCCGGGTGCAGCTGTCCCAGAAGCTCGAAGGACCGCTCAACGGCGACGACGACATCCGCTTCGAGTACACCACCGGCCGCTGGCAGACCGAGGAATACCCGAAGGGCTGACCACCCACGACCGCTCGACGCGCGGACCTCGATCCGCGCGTCGAGCGGTCGCGTTCGGCGAGGCCGCGGGTCGAGCGGCCGCGTTCGGCGAGGCCGCGGGTCGAGCGGCCGCACCCTGCTCAGGGCTTCGGGATCGCCTGCTCCGCCGCCCGGCTGACCTCTTCCCACCGGGCCCACGTCTCCATGCGCCGCCGCGAGATGTCGAAGGCGACGTCGTAGACCATGCTGCCCAGCAGCAGCCGCAACGGCGGGTCGTCACTGGCGACCAGCTTCATCACCGCCTCGGCGGCCAGGCGCGGTTCGCTGTCCGCCGAGCCCTCGGCCCACTGCTTGGCCAGTTCCTCCCGCAACGCGTCGTAGACCGGGTTCGCGGTGGTCTGGCGCATGCTGGTGTAGAGGTCCGTCCAGTACCCGCCCGGCTGCAGGATGGTCACCTTCACGCCGAACCCGGCGGCCTCGGCGGCCAGCGCCTCGCTCAGCCCCTCCAACGCGAACTTGCTCGCGCTGTAGAGCCCGGTGCTCGGGAACCCGCCGAGCGCGCCGATGCTGGACACCTGCAGGACGTGCCCGCCGCCCTGCGCCCGCAGCACCGGCAGCACCGCTTGCGACACCCACAGCGCGCCGAAGAAGTTCAGCTCCATCTGCGCGCGGGCCTCGGCTTCGGAGAACTCCTCCACCATCCCCATGACCAGCGCGCCCGCGTTGTTGACGACGACGTCCAGCCGCCCGAACTCCCGGGACGCCGCGCCGACGACGTCGAACACCGCCGCGCGGTCGGTGACGTCCAGGCGCAGCGCCCGCAGCCGGTCCGGGTGGCGCGCGACGAGGTCGTCCAGCGGGGTGACGTCCCGCGCCACGCCGACGACCCGGTCGCCGGCGGCCAGCGCCGCCTCGGTGAAGGCGCGGCCGAGCCCGCGCGAGGCCCCGGTGATGAACCAGACCCTTGACGAATCCATGTCTCCCCCAGTGGTGTCGCTAGTTCCAGGCCATGTTGATGGCACGTTCGAAGTTGACGTAACCGGCGCGGGCGAACGCGGCGGCCATCGGCGTGTTGCCGACGTCGGTCGCGGCTCGGACGCGCGGCACGTCCTGTTCCGCCAGCACGCGCGTGCCCTCGGCGAGGATGCCGTGGACGTACCCCTTGCCGCGGTGCTCGGGCAGGACGCCGAGGTAGGCGATGATCGCGTGGTAGGAGTTGCGGGCGGGGATGACGAACCCGACCGGTTCGCCGTCCACCGTCGCCACCCGCCACCACTCGCGCGGGCTGGAGAAGGTCGCGAACTCCTCCTCGTAGTGCTTGACCGCGGCGTCGTGCGGCGACAGCTCCGCCAGGTCGGCCCGGCTGTGCGCGTCGAGGGTGCCGTCCAGGGCGCGGGCGGTCAGCGCGATCAGCTCGTCGTGGTCGGCGAAGGCGCGGAAGGACAGGCGCGGGTCCGCCGCGGGCACGCCGGCGTCCGGCTGCCACTCCAGGCGCAGGCGTTCGACGGTCAGCCGCGCGCCCGCCTTCTCCAGCACGGACATGCGGGCGTTGACCGGGCCGGGGTCGTCGTGCCAGTCGGGGGGCAGGTAGCGGCCGTACTCGGGCGGCGTCGCGCCGGGCGGGAGCACCGCGGCGGCGGCCTTCTCGTACAGCGCCGAGGCGATCCCGGTCGCGTCGGGGACCTCCTCGTCCAGGTCGAGGATGTCCAGCAGCGACGGCGTCGGCTCACCGCCGCGCCCCCACCAGGCGACCCGCGCCACCGGGCGGCCGTCGCGCAGCGCCAGCCACATCCACTCCGGCTGCCGGCGGCCTTCGGCGAGGTCGTCGGCCAGCTCGTGGTTGAGGGTGTACGACAGGCGGTTGAACAGGTCGAGCTCGTCCGGCCCGGTGATCGGGCGGAAGGTCACGTCGGTCACGCGGTCTCCGTCGCGGCGCGGTCGTAGGTGAGGAACAGCGAGCCGCTGTCCAGGCGGACGTGGTCGGTCAACGCCCAGTTCCGCACGTCGAACCCGGTGCCGGCGCCGAACAGCGGGATGCCGGAGCCGATGGTGATCGGGGCGAGCTTGACGATCAGCCGGTCGATCTCGGGGTACAGGGCCCCGGCCAGCGCGCCGCCGCCGACCAGCCAGACGTCCTTGCCGTCCTCCCGCTTCAGCGCCCGGACCGCCTCGACCGGGTCGCCGGCGACGACCTCGACGTCCGTGGTCCGGAGGGTGCGGGAGAAGACGATGTGCCGCAGGTGCGGGTAGGCGTCCGCGATGCCGGCCTTGAGCCCGATCTCGTAGGACTTGCGCCCCTCCACCACGGTGTCGAACCGAGTCCCCTCGGCGGTGACCCCGAGCGCGTCCCGCGCCGGCCCCGGCAGCGTCTCGGGGAACTCGGCGACCATGTGCCGCAGGTAGTCCTCGGCGATCGGCCAGAACCCCCCGGGCCCGGTCGGGTCGGCCCCGTCGGGTCCGGCGATGAAGCCGTCGAGGGTCGAGGCGATGTAGTACACGAGCTTGCGCAACAGGTCTTCCCTTGCCGTGCTGGTCGGCCGGCGCCGGACGGGGACGCCCGACACCCATACGGCCGAACGGGTGATGATCACAGCCTTGCCGCGCGGCGGGGAAATATCAACAACCAATGCTTCACCCGCCCCGCGCGACCTGTGAAGCCCGCGCCGGCCGCCGGTCGTCGCTAGTCGACGGGGCCGGTCGAATCCAGGCCGGCTCGACCCGCTCGTGGAACCCCCGCGCTCACCGGAAGTCGCGGGATTTGAGGGCCAGGCGCAGGTCCAGGGGTTGGAGGTGGTCGGCTACCAGGTTGATCGCGCCTGTCGCGTTCTCGACCTTGCCGCGGATGAGGAGGGCGTTGCTGTTGCGCGCCGTGTTCTTGTGGAGGTTCCACAGGCCCACGCTGATGACCACGTTCGTCATGCCCGTTTCGTCTTCCAGGTTCAGGAACGTGATGCCGCCGGCGGTGCCGGGGCGTTGGCGATGTGTCACTACGCCACCGATGCGGACGCGGGTGCCGTCGGGGACGTGGGCCAACTGGGAGGCGGGTAGCGCGCCGAGGTTGTCCAGGTAGGTGCGGACCAGGTGGATGGGGTGGGTGTCGGGCGTGATGCCGGTGCCCCACAGGTCGGCGACCACCAGTTCCCACGCGGTCATGCCGGGCAGGGCCGGGGCGGTGGTGACGCTCGCCGTGCCGGGCAGGGTGGTGGGGTGTTCGCGGGCGGCCGCGCCGGCTTTCCACAGGGCCGTGCGGCGTTCGGGTTCCAGGTCGGCCAGGGCGCCGGCGGTGGCCAGGGCTTCCAGTTGCGGGGTCGTGAGGTTGGTGCGGCGGGCCAGGTCGTCCAGGCTCGTGTACGGGCCGTGCCGCGCGCGGTGGTCGGCGATGAGGGTCGCCACGTCGTCGCCGAGGGTGCGGACGCCGGCCAGGCCCAGGCGCACGGCGTGCCCGCCGGTGCTGGTCGGGTCGGGTTCGAGGGTGGCGTGGGCGAGGCTGGTGTTGATCCCGGCCCGGCGGACGCGGACGCCGTGGCGGCGGGCGTCGGCGACCAACGACTGCGGCGTGTAGAAGCCCATCGGCTGGGCGCGCAGGAGTGCGGCGCAGAACGCGGCGGGGTGGTAGCACTTGAGCCACGCGCTGGTGAAGACCAGGTGCGCGAACGCGAGCGCGTGGCTCTGGGGGAAACCGTAGCCGCTGAACGACTGCACCTGCAGGAACACCTTGTCCGCGAGTTCGCCGTGGATGCCGTTGGCGGCGGCTCCGCGGTAGAACCGGTCCCGCAGGCGGTCCATCTTGGACAGTGCGCGTTTCGAACCCATCGCCCGGCGCAGCTCGTCCGCCTCGCCGGCGCTGAACCCGGCCGCGTCGATGGCGATCTGCATGACCTGTTCCTGGAACAGCGGCACGCCGAGGGTCTTGTCCAGGGCTCGGGCGAGCAACGGGTGGTCGTGCTGCCACGGTTCGCCCTGGCGGCGGCGGATGTAGGGGTGTACGGAACCGCCCTGGATCGGACCGGGGCGGATCAGCGCGACCTCCACCGCCAGGTCCCAGAAGTCCCGGGGCTTCAGGCGCGGCAGGGTGGCCATCTGGGCGCGGGACTCGACCTGGAAGACCCCGACCGTGTCGGCCGCGCACAGCATGTCGTAGACGTTCGGGTCGGCCAGGTCGAGGTGGGCGAGGTCCACGTGGAGACCGTCGTGCTCGGCGATCAGGTCGCGGGCGTACCGGACGGCGGAGAGCATCCCCAGCCCCAGCAGGTCGAACTTGACCAAGCCGGCGGTCGCGCAGTCGTCGCGGTCCCACTGCAGCACCGTCCGGCCGGGCATCCGCGCGTGTTCGACCGGCACGACCTCCGACACCGGCCGGTCGCAGATGACCATGCCGCCGGAGTGGATGCCCAGGTGCCGCGGGAAACCCTCGAACTGCGCGGCCAACCGCCACACCGCCGCCGGGATCGGCGTGCGGCTGTCCCGGTGCTCGGCGGCGGCGCTGTGCACGGTGCCCCACCCGTCGACGCTCTTGCTCCACGCGTCCTGCGTGCCCGGCGGGAAGCCCAGCGCGCGGGCGGCGTCGCGGATCGCCGACTTGGCCCGGTAGGTGATGACGTTGGCGACCTGGGCGGAGTGGCGGCGGCCGTGCTTGTCGTAGACGTACTGGATGACCTCCTCGCGCCGGTCGGACTCGATGTCGATGTCGATGTCCGGCGGCCCGTCCCGCTCCACCGACAGGAACCGCTCGAACAGCAGGTCCCAGCGCACCGGGTCCACGTTGGTCACGCCGAGCGCGTAGCAGACCGCCGAGTTGGCCGCCGAACCCCGCCCCTGGCACAGGATGTCGTTGCGGCGGCAGAACTCCACGATGTCGTGCACGATCAGGAAGTACCCGGGGAAGTCCAGCCGCTCGATCACCTCCAGCTCGTGCTCGATCTGGGCGTACGCCCTCGGGTCGGACTCCGGCGGCCCGTAACGCTCCCGCGCGCCCTCGACCGCCAGCTTCCGCAGCCACGACGCCTCGGTGTGCCCCGGACCGACCGGGAACGGCGGCAGGCTGGGCGCGACGACCTGCAGGTCGAACGCGCATTCCATGGCCAGCAACGCCGTCCGCGTCACCGCGCCCGGGAAGCGCGCGAACCGCGACGCCATCTGCGGACCCGACCGCAGCGCCGCCGCCCCGAACGGCGGCAACCACCCGGCCATCTCGTCCAGCGACCGCCGCGCCCGCACCGCCGCCACCGCCGTCGCCAGCCGTCCCGCCCGCGTGTGCGCGTAGTGGACCTGGTTGGTCGCGACCGTCGGAACCCCGGCGTGCTCGGCCAGCCCGGCCAGGACGTCGTTGCGCAGCGAGTCGCCGGGTCGGGCGTGGTCCACCAGCTCCACCGCGACGTTGCGCCGCCCGAACCGGTCGACCAGCCACGCGAGCCGCTCCCCCGCCGCGCACGGCCCCTGCTCGGCCAGGGCCTTGCGGACCATGCCCTTGCGACACCCGGTCAACGCCAGCACGTGCCCGGCCAGCTCGTCCACCACCTCGTCGAGGTCGTAGACCGGCCGCCCCTTCTCCCCGCCCCGCAGGTGCGCCGAGGAGATCACCGAGCACAACCGCCGGTACCCCTCCGGACCGCGCGCGACCAGCAGCAGGTGCTCGCCCTCCGGGTCCGGGACGCCGTTCTGCGGAGCCGACAACCCCAGGCTCAGCTCGGCGCCGTACGCGGTGTGCACGCCGAGGTCGCGTGCGGCCTCGGCGAACCGCACGACCCCGTACATCCCGTCGTGGTCGGTCAACGTCACCGCGTCCAGCCCGAGCCGCGCGGCCTCCTCCACCAGCTCCTCGGGGTGGCTGGCCCCGTCCAGGAAGCTGAAGTTGGAGTGGCAGTGCAACTCGGCGTAGGGCACCCGCACGGCCCCGGGCCGCTCCCGCGTGACCCGCCGCCCGACCAGGTCCCCGGCACGGGTGTACCCGTCCGCGCCGCGCGGAGCCGCCATCCGCCGCCCGTCGGCGTCGATCCGCCCGGACAACGCCCGTTCCAGCTCACTCCACGGCACCTCGGGCCGACTGTCGAACCCCACTGCACACCTTCCCCGGGCATCACGACGCCGTGGGGAAGCCGGCGGGCACTCGACCGGGCGAAGACACTCGGCCGACCAGTCGAACACAGGTTCGACTATTCCTAGTCGATGCGAATCAAGCCCGCAAGTCGGCGGGAACCCCGAAGCGTTCCGGGACAACGGAGAAGCAGTGGCCGCCGCCCATGCCGGCCAGGAACAAGGCCCACCAACAGCGGCATGGCGAACGACGTCGGTCACCTGCACCGCGTGCGGTCACCCCCCTCGTGAACCGACTTGCCCCTGCACCGCCGATTCACCCGACCGTGGCTGGTCACTCGATCAGGTTCACCTGCGCGGACACCGCGTGACGACCGCAGGCGCGGGTAGGCCTCGACCATGACCAGCGACACCACGACTCTGCTCGGGCAGACCCCGGTGACGCCGGACGGGCGGCTGGGGCCCGCCCGGGAGCACCCGGGGTTCAGCGACCCGGATTACGTGAAGCGGCGCGATGCGTTCGTGGCTCTCGCCGACGGGCATGAGGTGGGTGCGCCCTCGCCGAAGGTTCGCTACACCGAGCAGGAGCACGCCACGTGGCGGCGAGTGCACAGTGCGCTACTGGAGGTCCAGCGGGACACGGTCTGCCGCAAGGTGTTGAGGGCGCGTGATGCCGCGCCGATCCCCGCCGACCACGTCCCGCAGCACGCGGAGGTCGGTGACCGGCTGCACGAGTTGACCGGGTTCCGGTTCACCCTGGCCGGCGGTCTGGTGCCGAACAAGAGGTTCCTGGGCTCGATGGCGCGCGGCTACTTCCACGCCGTGCAGTACGTGCGCCACCCGGCGATGCCGCTCTACACGCCCGAACCGGACGTGCTGCACGACGTGTTCGGGCACGGCACCCACCTGACCTGCCCCGAGTTCGCCGCCCTGTACCGGGCGTTCGGCGCGGCGGCGGGTCGCGTGGACTCCGAGGACGCCCTGGACCTGCTCAGCCGCGTCTACTGGTTCAGCCTGGAGTACGGCGTCGCGGTCGAGGACGGCGAGGTCAAGGCCTACGGCGCGGCGCTGCTGTCGTCGTGGGGCGAACTGCGGCACCTGCGCCGCGCCGACATCCGCCCCTGGGACGTCGAGGCCATCGCCGGCCAGGCTTACCAGGCGGCGGGCTACCAGCCGGTCCTCTACGCCGTCCCCTCCCCGGACCACCTGGCCGACACCCTGCACGACTTCCTGGACGACTTCGACGAGTCCACCCGCGACCGCCTGGGCCTGCCCGCCCTGGCCGACCGCGGCGCGATGACCTGATCGTCCACTGTGGACAGAGCCAGTGGCCCACGTCACTTGACCGCGATGATGTTGGTGCGCCACAATTCCACCCCAAGAGGGGAGTACCCACTCGGCTCGTGATCGTCATGTCGGTCGCCCCGCGGCGACCCGGTCACGACACCACCGCTCTCGGTGGCCGGGGAGACCTCGGTTCCGTCCAGGACCGGAGGACCCCGACGTGCCCACCTCTTTGACGCGCTCCCGCTCACCACGCACGGACGTCCCGTCCCGCAGCGCGTCGCCGGCCTGATCGCCGCCGTCCCACCACTCATTCCGCCGACGGCGGCGATCACGTGTGCGCTCGTGCCGTTCGGCGACCGTTCAAGGGGGTTCTCACAATGAAACGCCATGCCCGCGCATGCCTCGCCGGCGTGCTGTTCGTCGTCCTGCTGGCCGCGGGGTGCGTCTCGCTGGCCGACCTGTCCGCCCTGTCCGCCCGCGTCCAGGACGCCGGGTACATCGGGGTTTCGGTCAAGCACAACACCACCAACGGCCACGACACCATCGCCGTCAACGCCTACAAGACCAACGACGAGACCGACGACGGCGAGAAGATCGTCCGCCTGATCTGGGACACCTACCCGGCCGAGGTGGACCAGGTCGTGGTCGGCGTCAACGACAAGGTCAGATCCTTCACCACCGAGGAACTGGAGAAGAAGTACGGCCCGCGCGGGGTCCGGGTGAAGGAGGAGGAGTCCGGCTCCGGCACGGCCGCGGTCTGGATCGCCGTCCTCTTCGTCCTGCTGGTCACCACCCTGGTCACACTGCTGACCATGCGCGCCCGCCGCCGCAACCGCGCCCCGATCGCACCCCCGCCGTACCCGCAGGTGCCGTACCACTACGAGCCCTGACGAAAATGAACATGGCAGGGAGAGCTCTCCCTGCCATGTTCAACGTATAGCAGACAGGGGGTCTTGCGGCAAGGCCCCGGTCGGGGCGCACACTCTCCGCCGTGGCCAGGGCCTGCGGGATTTCGCGTCGGAAGGGACGCTGTCATCGCGGGCGAAACGGGGGAAGGCGTACGAATGCACAGCTACGTGCTCGGGTTCCGGGAAATCGACCAGGCGCAGGTCGCCGTTGTGGGCGGTAAGGGGGCGAATCTCGGCGAGCTTTCGCGGATCGACGGCGTTCAGGTTCCGGATGGCTTTGTCGTGACCACGGACGCCTTCAAACGGGTTCTGCGGGACGCCCCGGACCTGGAGGACCGGCTGGACGAGTTGGCGCGCGTCGACGCCGACGACCGGGAGGCGATCCGGGCGTCCAGCGCGGAGATCCGGCGGATCATCGAGAAGATCGCGGTTCCGGACGACGTCGCCGAGGGGATCACGGCCGCCTTGCGGGAACTGGGCGAGGCGAACTCCTGTGCGGTCCGGTCCAGCGCGACGGCCGAGGACCTGCCGGGGGCGTCTTTCGCGGGGCAGCAGGACTCGTTCCTCGACATCGTCGGACCGGCCGCGGTCCTGGAGCACGTCGGGCGGTGTTGGGGGTCGTTGTTCACCGAGCGGGCCGTGGCTTATCGGGCGCGCAACGGGTTCGACCACCGGAAGGTGCACATGGCGGTGGTCGTGCAGCGGATGGTGTTCCCGCAGGCCGCCGGCGTCCTGTTCACGGCCGACCCCGTCACGTCGAACCGGAAGGTCGCCGCGGTGGAGGCGGTGTTCGGGCTGGGTGAGGCGCTCGTCTCGGGGTTGGTCAACCCGGACCGCTACAAGGTGCGTGACGGCGAGATCGTCGACAAGGCGATCGTCACCAAGGAAGGGGTCGAGCCGGAGCGGCGCACGCGACCCGCGCTCACCGACGACCAGGTCGTGCGACTCGTGCACCTCGGACGCCGGATCGAAGCGCACTTCGGCCGTCCCCAGGACATCGAGTGGTGCCTGGTGGACGACGACTTCCACATCGTGCAGAGCCGGCCGATCACCACGCTGTTCCCGGTCCCCGCCACGACCGACCAGGCCAACCACGTCTACGTCTCCGTCGGCCACCAGCAGATGATGACCGACGCCATGAGGCCGCTGGGCCTGTCGGTCTGGCAGATGACGACCCCGCGCCCCATGGCCGAAGCCGGCGGACGGCTGTTCGTGGACGTCACCGCGCTCCTCGCCTCCCCCACGGGCCGCGCCGCGTTCCTCGGCGTCACGGGCAAGTCCGACCCCCTGACCGAGGACGCGCTGCGGACGGTCATCGACCGCGACGGCTTCCTCCCCTCCCCCGGCGACGACCCGGTCCCGCCGGTCCCCGGCGCCGCCCCGGCCGCGGTGGACACCGACCCGGCCCTGGTCACCGAGCTGGTCGAACGCGCCGAAGCGTCCGTCGCCGCGATGGAGGAGGAGATCCGCACGAAGTCCGGGACGGAACTCCTCGACTTCATCCAGGAGGACGTCCAGGAGCTGCGCCGCGTGCTGTTCGAACCGCGCAGCATCGAGGTGATCATGGCGGCCATGCAGGCGACCTGGTGGCTCAACGAGAACCTCCGGGAGTGGCTCGGCGAACGCAACGCCGCCGACACGCTCTCCCAGTCGGTGCCCCACAACGTCACCTCGGAGATGGGCCTGGCGCTCCTCGACGTCGCCGACGCCATCCGCCCGCACCCCGAGGTCGTGGCCTTCCTGCGCGACACCGAGGACGAGAACTTCCTCGACCACCTCGCCGACCTCGAAGGCGGCACGGAAGCACGCGACGCCATCACCGCCTACCTCGCCAAGTACGGCATGCGGTGCGTCGGCGAGATCGACATCACCCGGCCACGCTGGAGCGAGCGCCCGTCGATGCTCCTGCCGCTGATCCTGTCCAACATCAGGAACACCGAACCCGGCGAAGCCGCACGGCGCTTCGAACGCGGCCGGCGGGAGGCGCTGGCCAAGGAACAGGAAGTCCTGCGACGGCTCAAGGCCCTGCCCGACGGCGAGCGCAGGGCCGAGGAGACCAAGCGGAAGATCGACCTGGTCCGCACGTTCATCGGCTACCGCGAGTACCCGAAGTACGGCATGATCCGCCGCTACTCCCACTACAAGCGGGCCCTGCTCGCCGAAGCCGACCGCCTGGTGCGGGCCGGCGTGCTCGCCGAACCCGAGGACGTCTTCTTCCTGGCGTTCCAGGAGATCCGCGAGGTCGTGCGCACGAACCGGGCCGACCACGACCTCATCCGCCGCCGCAGGGACGAGTTCGCCCACTTCGAAGCGCTCACGCCACCCCGCGTGCTCACCTCGGACGGCGAGGCCGTCTCCGGGGCGTACCGGCGCGACGACCTGCCCGCCGGCGCGCTGGTCGGCCTGCCGGTGTCCGGCGGCACGGTCGAGGGCCGGGCCCGCGTCGTCCTGGACATGGCCCAGGCCGACCTCGAACCCGGCGACATCCTGGTCACCGCGCACACCGACCCGAGCTGGTCACCGCTGTTCGTCGCGATCTCGGGCCTGGTGACCGAGGTCGGCGGCCTGATGACCCACGGCGCGGTGGTCGCCCGGGAGTACGGGCTGCCGGCCGTCGTCGGCGTCGAGAACGCCACGCGCACCATCCGCGACGGCCGGCGCATCCGCGTCAACGGCATGGACGGCTACATCGAGATCCTCTGACGCCCGGACCGCGGCCCGCTACCGTTCGGCCAGGTAGCGGGCCGCGGTCGCGCGCAGCCGCGCGTGGATGCCGTCGTAGGCGGTGGCCCGCCCCAGGACCGTCTTCGGGAACTTCGCCACCATCGTGTAGTTCGTGTCCACCACGTTGCCCGCCGGGGCCAGCCCCGCCTGGCTGACCAACTGGTAGGCGTCGAGCGCGTCCAGCCCGAGCAGGCCGGCCGTCCACCCGACCAGGTCGTGCTGGCTGATGCGGAAGGCGTCCTCCAACGGTCGCGCCGACCCGGTGGACATGAGGTGCTCGTCGTTCTCCAGGCGGGGCCAGGCCGGGGCCGCGCCCTTGACCAGGTCCACCACGACCACCGTGGACATCGCCGCTTCCACGGCCGTGCCGCACACTTCGCCCTCACCCTGGCGGCAGTGGCCGTCGCCCAGGGAGATCAGCGCGCCGGGCACGTTGACCGGGAAGTACGCCGTGGTGCCCGCCCGCATCTCCGGGGTGTCCATGTTCCCGCCGTGCGCGCCGGGGCTGATGCTCATCACCACCTCGTTCGCGGCGGGCGCGACGCCGACAGTGCCGTGCATCGGGTCCAGCGGCAGTTCCACCTCGAAGTCGCCGCTGCGCGCGCGGAACCGGCACACGCCCCTGGCCACGTCCACGTCGTAGCGCCAGACGCGTTCGGGCAGGGCGTCGTGCAGCATGGCCGTGGTGTGGGTCGCGGTCAACGCCCCGAAGTGCGGGAACGTCGTGGAGACGGCCCAGTCGCGCAGCGGGCGGATGTCCACGAAGTGCACCGCCACCGCGTCGCCCGGCTCCGCGCCCTCGACCGCGATCGGCCCGGTCACCGGGTTGAGGTAGGGGAAGGTGCAGACGCGGCTGGGCAGGTCGTCCACGGTGCGCACGGCCCCGCCGAAGCAGTCCTCCGTGGACAGTTCGACCACGGTGCCCGGCCGCACGGTCAGCAGCGGCTCCCGCCCGCCGAAGGCGTAGGCGAGCTGCCCGGGCTCGGGGGTCAGGCGCACGACCTCGATGCTCACTTCTCCTCCTCCGTCGCGGCGATCGGCGACCCGCCGGCTTCCGTGCCACCGGTCCCCGGCTCGTCCGTTCCCGTCCCGCCGATGCCGGACAGGCGCAGCCCGCGACCCGTCACGAGCAGGACGACCATCAGCGCGATCCCGCCGCCCAGCCACACCAGTCCGCTGGTCTGCGCGGCCAGCTTCGCGTTCACCACGACGAACGCGAGGATGGCGAACCCGATGACCGGCGCGACCAGGTGCTTCCACCAGTCGCGGCTGCGTCGCCGGACCACGTAGTGCACCACCACGGCCACGTGGAGGAACAGGAACGCGATCATCGCGCCGAAGTTCACCAGCGAACTCATCAACGTGATGCCGTCCTCGCGGGACTGCATGTAGAGGCCCAGCGCCAACGACACCCCGGCGACCAGCAGCGTGGCGTTGACCGGCACGCGCCGCGTCGGGTGCACCTTGGCCAGGAACTTCGGCAGGCTCCGGTCGCGGGCCATCGCGTACAGCAGCCGCGAGGTCGCCGCCTGCGCCACCAGCGAGTTGGCGAACCCCCACGCCACGGCGGTCGCGGCGGCGGTCAGGACGGCCAGCCACTCACCGCCGGCCACGCGGGCCGCGTCGTAGAACGCCGTGCCGCCGGGGTCGCCGTCGGTGAGCAGGGCCTGCGGGTCGGGCACGAGCATGGCCGCCACCCACGTCTGCACCACGAACAGCACGCCGACCAGCAGCAGCGCGGCCACCATCGACCGGCCGATCGCCCGCGCGGACTCGCGGTTCTCCTCGGCCAGCGTCGAGATCCCGTCGAACCCGAGGAAGCTGAGCACCGCGATGGACACCGCGCCGAGGACCAGCGGCCACGAGAACGTCTCGCCGGTGAAGAAGGCGTCGAAGCTGAAGCCCTGCCCCTTGCCCTGGGCCACCGCGACCACGCCGATGCCGACGAACATCGCCAGCACGATCGACTCGGCCACCAGCATGATCCGGTTGACCCGGGCGGTCATCTCGATGCCCAGGTAGTTGACCGCGGTGTTGAGCAGCACGAACAGCACCAGCCACAGCCACACCGGCACGCCGGGCACGAGCGAGTTCATCGCCACGCTCGCGATCAGGTAGAGCAGGCCGGGCACCAGGACGTAGTCCAGCAGGACCATCCACCCGGCCAGGAACCCGACCGGCGCGCCGATCCCGCGACCCGCGTAGGTGTAGACCGAGCCGGCGAGCGGGAACGCCTTGGCCATCTGCGCGTAGGAGTTGGCGGTGAACAGCATGGCGACCATGCCGATGGCGTAGGTCAGGGCGACCATGCCGCCGGAGCCCTGGAAGACGCCGCCGAAGATGCCGAACGGGGCGATCGGCACCATGAAGATCAACCCGTAGACCAGCAGGTCGCGGAAGCCGAGCGAGCGCCGCAACTCCTGGGTGTAGCCGTACCGGCCCAGGTCCGTGTCCTGGCTCATCGCCGTCCTCCTCGGAGCGTGCCGTACTGCCTTGGGCGACAGTGCGGCGAAGCCTAGACGGACTCCTTCCAGTTGGAAAGGTTTCATCTAGAAAGATCAGAGGCGGGTGATGACCGTGAGGTCCAGGCCGTCGGCGCGGGCCAGGTAACCGCCCGGGACCGGCGGTCCCAGGGTCCCGGCCGGCCACGCGCCCGGGGTGGCCAGCAACCGGGCCTGCTGGACGACGACAACCGGGTGGTCGGCCTCTACTGCGGCGGCAGCGGGAAGCGCGGCTTCGCCAACCCGATCGCCGAC